>JADHXT010000103.1 GCA_016782825.1 Candidatus Brocadiia bacterium
CCTCGCCACGCAGAACCCCCTGGAGCAGGAAGGCACCTACCCGCTGCCCGAGGCCCAGCTCGACCGCTTCATGTTCAACATCCTGGTGGACTATCCCAGCGAGGCCGAGGAAGAGCTGATCGTCAAGCGCACCACCTTCCGCAGCATGGCCGAGCCGCAGAAGATCCTCCGCGCGTCCGACATCCTGGTGCTTCAGAAGATCGTGTGGCGGGTGCCCGTGCCCGACCCCGTGATCCGCTACGCCACGGCCCTCGTCCGCGCCTCGCGGCCGGGGGAGGGCGCCGACGGGTTCGTGCAGCAGCGCGTCCAGTGTGGCGCCGGCCCGCGTGCGTGCCAGTACCTCATCCTCGGCGCCAAGGCCCGTGCCGTGATCGACGGCCGTACCGAGGCCAGCATCGACGACGTGAAGGCCGTGGCCGTGCCCGTCATGCGCCATCGCATCTTCGTGAACTTCAACGCGCTCTCCGAGGGCGTGAGCCCCACCGACGTGGTGCGCCACCTGCTCCAGGTCGTGCCCCCGCCAGCCGACCGCAGCGCCATCGCCCGCGACTATTCGGCGTCCGCAGAGGGAGGCACCGGCCCCCTCGTCATCAGCAAGGCACCCGCCGACGACGAGCAGCTCAACCTCGACGCCATCAAGCAGATGCGCGTGGCCAGCGCACGCATCCGGGACGAAGTGAAAAAGGTGATCATCGGCCAGACCGGCGTACTCGACGAGATCATGATGGCCATGCTCTCCCGCGGCCACTGTCTCATGGTGGGTGTGCCCGGCCTCGCCAAGACCCTGATGGTGCGCACCATCGCCTCGGCGCTCGACCTCGACTTCCGCCGCATCCAGTTCACCCCCGACCTCATGCCCTCCGACATCACGGGCACCGACATCCTCGAAGAGGACGAGAAGACCGGCGAGAAGAGCTTCCGGTTCATCCAAGGCCCCGTCTTCACCCACATGCTCCTCGCCGACGAGATCAACCGCACGCCGCCCAAGACACAGGCCTCGCTGCTGGAAGCCATGCAGGAACACAGCGTCACCGCCAGCGGCAACACCTATCGCCTCGAGGAGCCCTTCTTCGTCCTCGCCACGCAGAACCCCCTGGAGCAGGAAGGCACCTACCCGCTGCCGGAGGCCCAGCTCGACCGCTTCATGTTCAACATCTGGGTCGACTACCCCGAGCAGGCCGACGAAGAGTGCATTGTGAAAGAAACCACGCGGCTTCAGAAGCTCGAGCCGCAGAAGGTGATCGGCGGCGAGGAAATCATCGCCCTCCAGAATATCGTCCGCCGCGTGCCCGTGAGCGACCACGTGATCAAGTATGCCACCCGCCTCGTCCGCTGCACCCGCCCCGAGACGGGGCAGGCCCCGCAGTTCATCACGGACTGGGTGTATTGCGGCGCCGGGCCGCGCGCATGCCAGTACCTCATCCTCGGTGCCAAGGCGCGGGCCGTGCTCGACGGGCGGGCCAACGTGTCGTGCGGCGACGTGCGCTCCGCCGCGCTGCCCGTGCTGCGCCACCGCATCTTCACCAACTTCAATGCCGACAGCGAGGGCGTCACCACGGTGGACATCGTGGCTCGGCTGCTCGACACCGTGTTGGAGCCTGGCGAGAAGGACTACACGCCGAAGGCCAAGCGTCGTGTCGAGGCGCCCGCGAAGAAGCACCGCGACGCTGCCGTGAGCTACACCGGCAAGGCGCGGACGCCGGGCGACGAGAAGATCGACGTGGCCCCCGAGGCTGCCGCGCGCATCAAGCCGCCCAAGCCGCCTAAGCCCGCAGCGGCCGGCGTGCTGGAGGGCGAGGTGCTCGAGGGCGAAGTGGTGGGCACCACGCCCAAGCCGCCCGCGCCGCCCGGGAAGGCTGCCCCGCCACCGCCGCCGCCCGGCAAGGGCGCACCCAAGCCACCACCGCCGCCGAAGAAGTCCTGACCGAACCCGTCAGCCCCGTGCAGGAAAGGGTCGCCCGTGGCCGCCGTTGACTATGCCGTGATGGTGCTGTTCTTCGTACTGCTCTTTGGCGTGTCGGCGTGGGCGAGCCGCCGGCGGGCCTCGAAAGAGCAGTTTTTCATGGCCGGCCACGCGCTCACGTGGCCCTTCATCGGCTTCGCCCTCATCGCCATCAACGTGGGCGCCCGCTATGTGATCGGCTTCGCCGGCGTCGGCTTCCGCTACGGCGTCCTCTTCGGCCAATACGAGGTGGTGAGCACCCTCAATCTCGTGGTGCTCGTGTTCATTCTCCTGCCGCTCTACCGCGCCAGCGGGATCTACACCATGCCGCAGCTCTTGCGCCAGCGCTTCGGCGACAGCACCCACCTCATCTATAGCATCGTGGCCATCTTGGCCATCTTCCTCACGGTGCCGGCCGGCACCTGCCTGCTGTCCAAGACCCTCGCCCAGGTGGCGCGGGCGGGGCAGGTCGGCGGCCCAGAGGCCGGCGCGGCCACGCTGGCCGGCAACATGTGGTCCTACGTGGCCATCATCATCCCGGTGTGCGTGCTGCTCCAGATGTGGGGTGGGCTGCGCAGCGTGGCCTACACGGACATGATCATGGGCATTGTGATCCTTGTGGGCGGCGTGGTGGTCACCCATGCCGCGGTGACCCACGAGGCCGTGGGCGGCTGGGCCGGCCTGGCCCAGAAGATCCGCGCCACCAAGCCCGAGCTGCTCTACGCCTTCCGCGAGGGCGGCCCCATCCCGTGGCAGGCGGTGTTCAGCGGCGTGTTTATGATCGGCCTGTGGTTCTGGTGCATCGACCAGACCCGCATGCAGATGGTGCTGGCCAGCCGCACGCTGAACGACGGCCGCCGCGGCGCGCTCCTGTGCGCGCTGCTCAAGTATGTCACCGCCGTGCTCGTGCTGGCGCCCGGCCTGTGTGGCCGCCTCATCTACCCCGACCTGCCTGAGGCGAAGGCCGACACCGTGTTTGGCAAGCTGCTGGCCGACCTCATCGGCCCGGGCCTGCTGGGCCTGGTGGTGGCCGGGCTCGCGGCGGCGGCGATCTCCACCCTCATGTCGTTGCTCAACGCCGCGGCCACGATCTTCACCAACGACGTGATGAAGCGCGTCGTGAGCGAGGAGACCTTCGAGCGGCGCGCCATCCTCTTCAGCCGCATCTTCGTGCTGGTGGCCGGGGGGCTCACCTTTGCCGGCGTGGCCTGGTATGCACAGGCGGGGGCGGTGATGACGGTGCTGCTCAAGGTGTACGGCCTGGTGGCCGGCCCCACGTTGGCCGTCTACCTGCTGGGCATCTTCTGGCGAAGGGCGAACGCACAGGGCGCCGTGCCGGCGCTGCTCATCGGGATGGTCTTCTCCTTCGGGGCGGAGCTGACGCCGCAGCTCGGCTGGATCAACCACCACTACCGTGCGCTCATCGCCTTCGGACTGTCGTCGGCCATCCTGGTCGTGGTGAGCGTCTTCACGGCCGCGCCCGACCCCAGCCGCCTTGAGCGCACCACCTTCGCGTGGTACCTGAGCCGACGCAAGGAGCTGGAGGCCCTGGCCGCCACCCCCGCCGACCACGAGGGCGAGCCGCTGCGCGACCCGTGGTACCTCGACTGGCGGCTGTGGAGCGCGTGCCTGGTGGCGCTGCTGTTGGCCACGTGGTGGCTCTTCGGCCTGGGCCGAGTCCTCACAGGATTCGGATAGGGCAGCTACCAATCGGCGAGCGAGCCGTCGGCGTGCCACAGGCGCGGGTTCTCGAAGCTGCCGTCGTAGAGCCTCTCGGCCACGGCTTCCTCATCCACCTCGATGCCGAGCCCCGGGCCGGTGGGCACCGCCACGTGGCCGTCCTCCACCACGAAGGGCTCCTTGAGAACCCCCTCCCCCAGGCTCACCTGCTCCTGGCACAGGAAGTTGGGCGTGCAGGCGTCCACCTGGAGGCCGGCGGCGAGCGAGATGGGGCCAAGCGGGCAATGGGGCGCGATGGCGGCGTAGTAGGTCTCGGCCATAGCCGCGATCTTGCGGGTCTCCAGGATGCCGCCGGCATGCGACACGTCGGGCTGGAGAATCGCCGCGGCCTGCTTCTCGAGCACCTCGCGGAAGCCCCACCTCGTGAACAGCCGCTCGCCCGTGGCGATGGGAATGCTGGTGGCCCGCGCGACGGTGGCCAGCGCGTCCACGTTCTCCGGCAGGCACGGCTCCTCGATGAACATGGGGCGGTAGGGCTCCAGCGCCCGCGCGAGCTGGATGGCCATGGGCGGGTGCACGCGGCCATGGAAGTCGATGCCGATGTCCACCGTGTCGCCCACGGTCTCGCGAAGCGCGGCGATGCGGGCCACCGCCTGGTCCACGAGGGCCGGGCTGTCTACGAAGCGCACGGCCCCGAAGACCGACGTCTTGACCGCCGTGAAGCCCCGCTCCAGCGCGCTCAGCCCCGACGCGGCGTAGGCCTCCAGGTCGCTGCCGCCCACATGCGCGTACACGCGGATGCGGTCGCGCACCCGGCCTCCGAGAAGCTGGTGCACGGGCACGCCCAGGCACTTGCCCGTGATGTCCCACATGGCCTGCTCGATGCCGCTCAGAGCGCTGCACAGCACCGGCCCGCCGCGGTAGAAGGCGCCGCGGTAGAGTGCTTGCCAGTGATGCTCGATGCGCCGCGGGTCCTTGCCGATGAGCCAGCGACCCATTTCGTCCACCGCCGTGGCCGTGGTACGCGACCAGCCCTCGACGATCGGCTCGCCCCAGCCCATGATGCCCTCGTCGGTGTGCATCTTCAGGAAGACCCAGCGGGGCTGGACGTAGAGGGTCTCCAGGCGGGTGATCTTCATCGGTCAGTGGTCCTTGAAGAGGCCGAGCTGGCCGCCATCGACGGCCAGGGTAGCGCCGTTGACGAAGGACGACTCGTCCGAGGCGAGGAAACACACGGCCGCGGCGATCTCGTCGGGCGAGCCGCAGCGTTTCATCACCTGCGTGTCGCTCGCGCGCGGCTGCCAGGCGGAGCGGTCGACGGGCGCGTTGCGGCGGCTGTGGATGGAGATGTCGATGGTGCCGGGGAGGATGCAGTTGAAGCGGATGCCGCGGGAGCCGAACTCCAGCGCCAGCCCGCGCGTGAGGCCGCCGAGGCCGGCCTTCGACGCCGCATACACCGCATACCGCGGATAGGTCTGCTCGGCATGCACCGACGAGATGTTCACCACCGCGCCCCAGCCGCGCGACAGCATGTCGGGCACGGCGGCGCGGCTCATCAGGTAGGCGCTCTTGAGGTTGGTGCCCAGCACGAGGTCCCACAGCGCCTCGTCGAGCTGGTCGAGCGGCGCGCCGCGGGTGATGCCGGCGTTGTTCACCAGCACGTCCACGCGGCCGAAGGCCCCCAGCGTGTCGGCCACGATGCGGGTGCCGTCGTCGGCCTGCGACACGTCGGCATGGACAAACACCGCCCGCCCGCCGCCGTCGGCGATCTCGCGCACCGTCGCCTCGGCGCCTTCCACGTTGTGGTTGGCCACCACGCATACCGCGGCGCCCTGGGCCGCCAGCCGCAGGGCCGTCGCCTTGCCGATGCCCGACGACGACCCCGTGACGATGGCCGCCTTCCCGTCAAAGCGTCTGCCCATCGAGCGGCGTCCCTACAGTTGCGAGCAGGCCGTCGGCTTCAGGACGATGTTCGTGATGTGGCTCACCGTGTCCTTGTAGATCGGCTTGCCGCTGATCGCCTTCCACTCGGGGCTGGTGACGAACTTCTTCCAGTTGGCCTTCTGCGCCGCCTCATCCTTGAACACGACCATGTACGTCAGGTTGGGGATCTTCGTGCCCGCGAGGGCCTCGCCGAAGAACACCGGCTGCATCCCGCACTGGCGGAACAGCGCGATCTCGCCGCCGGTGTTGAACATCTCGACCTTCCGCTGCCCCTTCAGCAGGCTGTGGCTTTCGTAGATGCGGAGCTGGAAGAGCCGCGTGTCGTCTTTGACCGCGTCCTCCACCTTCGGGCAGTCGTCGAAGGCCAGCATCAGCGTGCTCTCGATGCGGCGGTACAGCGGGTCACTTTTCGGCAGGGTGAGGAACGGCTCGCCGGCCTTCTGGAACTCCGCGTCGGCCAGCAGGCGCTGGCGGCTCGTCGCGAAGGCCTCCATGCTCGCGTGGGGCAGCAGCACGTACAGGTCGGCCCGCTTGCCGTCGGCAGCCTCCCACACCCCCACGGGCCGGATCCCGATGCGGTTCCACGCCGGGATGGCCACCTTGCCCAGGAACTCGTCCAGCCGCTGCCGCTTCTCGCCGGCCTCCACGGTGTAGAGCCGCAGCTCCAGCACCTGCTTCGGAGCCGCCGCGCCGGCACGCGCCGCGCCGGCTGCCATAAGAAGCCCCAGGCCGATGGCACCCATCCAACATGTTCCTTGCATCATGGCGTGGTCCTTTCCCATGCTCTGGCGACGAAGCGCTAGAGCGAGCCCTTGGTGTCTTTGATCGGCAGCACCCAGATGTTGCGGTACCGCACCGGGTTGCCGTGGTCCTGGAAGTGGAAGCCGCCCTTGCGGGCGTCGCGGCGCACCTCGTAGTTGTTGTGGATCTTGATGCCGTTGTGATACACCGTCACCCGCGGCTTGCCCATTGCCTTGCCCTGAGCGTTGCGCCGCACGCGGTACTCGATGTCGTAGGTTTGCCACTCCAGCGGCGGCAGCGAAGCGAGGCTGAACACGTCGAATGTGTCGGGGTTCTTGTAGCGGTAGAAGCCGCCACAGCCGCCGCCCTCATAGGTCTCCATCCCGAAGGAATCGAGCACCTGGATCTCCTCGCCGTTCGGCAGGTAGCAGCCGCTGTTGCCGCGGCCCTGGCCCCGCTGGTCGGCGCGCAGCGGGCACACAAACTCCAGGTGCGCATCGAGGCTGCCGTCGAACTGCTGCCTGGAGTTCATCCCGCCGGTGGGCACGCGGATCGAGCCGTCCTCGCCGATGCCGACCACCGTGTCCACCCGCCGCCGTTGGGGGCCGAGCTCCCAGCCTTCGGGGAAGGTGGTCTTCGCATCGGGCCACGCCTTCGGCTGCTGCGCCACGATCGTGCGGATCGGCACTTCCCACACGGCCCAGCCGTCCTTGCTCATGTCATCCACATACCACGGCTCGTTGCCGCGACGCACCATCTGCTTGAAGTTCTCGCCATCGAGCAGCACCACGGCGCCTTCGGGCGGCTTCTTGCCTAGCGACGGCGGCTTGCGGAACACCCGCTTCAGCTCCAGCTTCTCGTCGCCCGCGGTGCCCGTGATGGCGCCGTCGGCGTACGACGCGGCCCACGCATCGTTGCCCTGCTTGCCGGCAAAGGTCACCTGGTCGCCAGCCGTCTTGCCGGTGAGCTGCACCTTCGCCACCTTGCCGCCGCCGAGGTCCTCGCGCACCAGCACCAGATACTGGCGCTTGCCCGTGGCGACCACGCGCACCTCAAGCTTGCGCTGGCCGCCCGCGGTGCCCTCGTAGAGTCCCTGCACCTTCGCCTCTGGCGGTGCGCCCGCGAAAGCCGCCGCGGCACACGCCACACCACACGCCATAACCAAGAGCCTACGCAACATCGCTCGGTCCTCCGTCACACACGGGTTGGCGCCGCGCTCGCACGGCGCCCGAATGGGGTCTCGACACAAGACGCTGCATATTCTACGCGGGATGCCGGCGGTTGGCAACAGAGAGAGCCGGGAGGGGGGAAGTGAAAGGGGAAGGGGGAAGACCCACTTGTCCTCCTACCCCCCCTTCTCGTCCCCCGGCTCCGCGGGGGGACGGGCTGTCTTCGAGGCTCTGCCTCGCGGCCCTCTTCGCCTCACCCACGGGGAGAGGCGCCCCGCCGCCGGCGGGGCGGTGAGGGTGCTTTGCTCTTCGGGCGCGCCCTGGGTTTCGGTTGGCGATTGAGCAAGCCCTGGAGGGGCGGAATAGCGCCTCCCTGGTTCCCTGCCGACTCAGGCCGAGCCTTTTCGCTTGCATTCGGGGCGGAGTGGACTACAATACGGTCCAGCAAGTGCTGGCCAGTGGGGCCAGCCACAGCCAAATGGGAAACCTCGGTCAATAAGGTGTCCGCAGACTTGTGCGCTGCTCGTGCGTCGGAGCGAGGTTCGGCGGCTCAGGGCCTGGAAGGCCACGATTGCTCAGTGAGAATGAAGGGAGATGGGAATGAAAGCACTGTGCCTTCTGTTTGTGTGCGGGGGGGCATTGGCCGCGGAGCCTGCGAGCGACCGCGTGGTGTATCGCGGCAAGGAGCGCACGCAGGAGTGGTTGCACCGCGCCCACGCGGCCTATCGCACCAAGCTGGCCATCATCGAAGGCACCATCTGCGAGGTCGGCTGCCTCAAGCGCTATGCCGATAAGGTGCGGCCAGGCGACGCCTGTCGCATCAAGGGCAAGATCGTCCGCGTGCTGCCCGACAACCGGCTCCTGCTGTGCCTCGGCACCGTGGGCTTCGACAACACCGTGGAGCCGACGAAGCTCGACGCCCGCAACCAGGTGGTGCGCCTCACGCTGCCCGAGCAATACACCCATACCACATGGAGCAACCGCATCGCCGTTATCGGTGTGGTCGAGGCGGACGGCAAGCGGTTGGCCGACTGCGTCTGGCTCCGTCACAATACCGAACCCCTCACACTCGACCAATTCCGCACCGCCATCGAGGCAGGTGTCGAACTCCGTAAGTGGAGCACCGAGAGCAAGCGTGTCCGAACCCGCACCGCCGACTTCACTGGCTCCCGCCACAGGACGCTCACCCGCCATGTCTACCGCGTGATCCCTTGAGGGGCAGCCCGACCCGAACGAGGAGCCACGATTGCCCAGTCAGGAGGATCGGACGATGATGAAGTTGTGTCCCGAGTGTGAGGGAAAGCTCAGCGACCAAGCGTCGCGGTGTCCGCATTGTGGTTACGTGCCGCTGGCTCATCGCAAGACATCAACCCCGGGTAAGTGGCTTGTTGCTCTCGGTGTTGCTTTCTGTGTTGTCGGTGCAGTCCTGTTTGCGGGGAGCTTTCCAGTCAAGTCATGGGGCGGCCATGTCGAACCGCTAATCCCGTGGGGTGGCATCACTGGGTTTGCGGCCATCGGCGTCGGCCTGCTGAACGTTATCATCGGCAGGTCGATCATGTGGTGGAGCAAGAACTGAGCAACCCAAATCGACGTAAGTCCCGGAACGAGGCCAAAAAGCGAGTCCCACCTTCTTTTTTCCTTGCCGACGCCGTAGAGAGCGAGTCCCGCCCGGATCCGGCGATTCACTGTATCGTGTGCATAGGTGGGACTCGGAGCGAAAGGTGGGACTCGCGAAAGGAGGGTGCGATGACGGAGATCAAGTCAGCCTACTGCTTGCAGTGCAAGGAGGTGCGGCGGTTCGAGAGAAGGGGGGTCAACCACGTGCTGCACCTTTTGCTCTCGGTGTTTTCCCTTGGCCTCTGGGTTCCTTTGTGGATACTGCTCGCCCTGTGCCCTGAAGTGTTTCACTGCATGGCATGCGGCGCCGAGTTCATCAAGCTGCCTGACGGGTATGTGGGGCGGAAAGGGTAAGTAGGGATCGTGCCGGTTGACCTAAGTCCAGAAGTGAGGCCGAAAAGCGAGTCCGGAAGAAAGTCCGGGGACATGATGTTTACTTATGCCAGCGATCATGGAGGTAACCATTGACTCCTCCGACCCCACGGCGTATTGCATCCATCAGCCCGTGGGGGACAGGAGGGTGAAGTGAGTATGGTGTCGCCAGGCCACCGGAGACTTGCACAGAAGCCAGATGGACATGGATGGAGGAACACTGTGATGAGGACGTGCGCGCTTGTGCTTCTTGTGCCGGCGATGCTCTGCGGATGCAACAGTGCGCTGCGTGAACATACCGGCAGGGAGGTCCCGCAATTGATTCGGGTCGAGGTCGTGAAGGCGGATGAACACTTCGGCCATAACATCACAGAAGCCGGCGTACATACAGTCTGGTGCGATGG
>JADHXT010000104.1 GCA_016782825.1 Candidatus Brocadiia bacterium
GGGGAACCACGAGTTGCTGCCGTAGACGGCCCGCTGCCCGGTGCCATCGGGGTTCATGAGCATGAGCTGGCGAAGGAAGATGTGGTTGATGCCGGTGTAGTCCCAGCGGTGGTAGAGCACCTGGCCGTCGGGATTGACCACGGGATGGAAGTCGTGGTCCTGGTCGAAGCAGAGCTGGCGCACGCCCGAGCCGTCGGCGTTCATTATGTAGAGATTGCTCACGTGGCGGGCGCCGTGCCAGCAGGGGACGCTCTGGTAGCTGGCGGTGGAGCCGAACACGATGCGGCCGTCAGGCAGGTAGCAGGCGTCGAAGGCATCCACGTCGCTGGGCAGGTGCGACACCTGGCGGAGCGAGGAAGGGACGAGGGTTGGGGGTCGAGGGTCGGGGGAAGGAAACGGGACGGCTCGGTCGCCTCCCTTCTTACCCCTCGTCCCTCGCCCCTTGACACTCGTCCCTTGCACCGCCAGGTGCGCTTCCCACACCTTCCAGCTCGTGCGGTCGCTTTGGGTGAAGAGCAGGCGCGAGGCGTCCCAGTGGAGGTCCACCTCGCCCACCCAGCCGCCGTCCTTCGGGCGGTGGAGCGTGGTAAGTGTGCCATTGCCGTCGAGCGAGCTGAGGACGGCGATCTCGTTGTGCCAGCCGGTGCGGGGCAGCGAGGCGTTGCACTCGTGGTTGGAGGGGAAGCCGAAGCCGATGCGCTGTGTGCTCTTCGGCCGGCGCTTCACCACCAGCAGGCGCAGACCGCGGAGCCGCGGGTTGGCCAGCAGCGCCTCGCGTTGGAGCGCGCGCAGCTCGGTCTGGGCGCCCGGCTTGCGGGCGAGGGCATCGAGGCGCGCCAGATAGGTCTTGCCGTGGGGATACTCGGCGCCGAAGGTGTCCATCAGGTCGGCGATGGCGCGGCGCAGCGGCTCGACGCGGACGGAAAGCGGCGCAGCGACGGCCGGGCGCTTCCCCCGCGCGCCGGCGCCCGCGCTGCCGGGCAGCAGCGCGGCCAGCGCCAGCAGACACCACGCTCGCCATGCAGAGCAGGGCCTCAACTGGCAACGGAGAGCCATGCACGCTCCTGTCGGCGCAGGGGGTTCGGCCACGGACGACCTATTATAGCACACCCTTCCCGTTCCCATCCGCCTTGAACGTGCGGCGGCCGGCGGATATGATCAGCCCACGGGCAGGACCTCCCCAAGACACCCCGGCTGCGCCGTAGAGGCGACACCTGGGAGGCACGATGGCGAAGCACGACAGGTTTCTCTTCGTGCGTCTCGGCGCGATCCTGGCCCTGGGCGGGCTGGCAATCGCCCTGGCCGCGCTCCACACCCGCGCCCGGGGACGCCGCGAGCCGGCACCCGACGCCGTGCAGCAGGCGGGCATGCGGCTCGTGGACGAGGTGCTGGCCACCGTGGGCGCCAGCGAGTTTGGCCGGAGCCGCCGCGGCACGCTGCTCGCCGCCAAAGTGCGGGAGTTCATCCGCCGCCATCGGCTCGTTTTCACCGCCGTGCTTCGCTCGCAGGCGCTCTACCGCCGCGAGGCCGGCGGCGAGGACTTCCTCTACGTGTGCGTCATGCCACTCGGCAAGCGGCTGGTGCACCTCACGAAGGAGCAGATCGCCGAAGCACTGTTCCACGAGTGCGTGCACGCCAGCGACGCGTCGGACGAATCGAGCATCGAGGAGGAGTGCGGCTGAAGTCTGGGAAAGTCTGGGGACATGTTACTTAATTGGGGAAAGTCTGGGGACATGTTACTTAATTATTGGTCGACACGGGCAGCGGCAGGGGGTGAGGGGCGGGGAGCACCATACACAGTGGCCGACGCCATGGGAGACATGGCTCTTGACTTCTCCTGCCCCACGGTGTACCCTCTCCTCAGAACCGTGGAGCATCGCTATGGTAGGAATCACGTATCGTGTCCTCCCACTTGGAAGGGCCTGCGGAAACACAAGGGCGATAATTGAATAACATGTTCCCAGACGGCAGACTGTCCGGGATGGGGGTTCGGACCGCGATGTGTTGGAACTCATTCTGAACATCACGGGACTGGGATGAGGGCATCCCCGTCATTGTTCTCGGGGGCAGTGAATCGCCGCTGCGGCCCGAGGTGCTCGAACGTCTCCACGTGCATCAACTGGCCGGCTCTCTGACACCCCAAGAGGTGGCTGCCGGCGTCCAGCAGATCGTCGAGGACGGGGCCCGGCAGAACGCTCCCTGTTGACCGAACACAGCCCGGATTGGAGAAACTCGATGAGTGCTGCACCTGCCTCGGTAGACGCGCCGCGCAACGTAGCCGGCGCGTTGTACAGCCCCCTGTCCGACAGCGATGTGAACCGGATCGCCGATGCGGCCTTCGATGTGTTGGAGCAGTCGGGCCTGGCGGTCTACTCGCCCACCGGCTTTGAGGCGTTCCGTGCCGCGGGAGCGTGTGTGGACGACGAGACGCGGATCGTCAAGCTCTCTCGCTCCCTGGTCGAGGACGCGGTGGCGTCGCATCCGTCCTCCGTCACGCTCTTTGCCCGAGACGACGCGCACCACGTGGTGTTGGAGGGCAACCGTGTGGCCTACGGCACGGGCGGCACGGCGCTGTACGTGATCGACCCGGACACTCAGGAACGGCGCCCCTCCACGAATGCGGACATCCGCCTGAACGCGCGGCTCGTGGACGAGCTGGACCACGTGCACGTGTTCACCATCAACGTGTTCCCCAACGAGTTGAAGAACAACGATGCGATTGACGCGAACCGCTTCTTCCACGCCTTCGACTGCACGACGAAGCACGTGATGGGCGGCGTGTATTCGATGAAGGGCTGCCACGAGGTGGTCGCCATGGCGGAGCGGATCGCCGGGAGCGCCGAGGCGCTGCGCGAACGCCCCTTCGTGTCCTTCATCACCCTGATCATCAGCCCCTTCAAGATCGATGACCGCTACGGGGAGATGACGTGCTACTTCGCGGAGCGGGGCCTGCCGGTCGTGGTGCCCACCGAGCCGATCTGCGGCACCACATCGCCGATCACCCTGGCGGGGAACTTGCTGGCGCACATCGCCGAAACGCTGGGCGGCATCGCGCTCGTCCAGTCCGTTCGCCGAGGCGCGCCGGGCATCTGCGGGAGCGTGGGCTCGGCGTGTGACCTGCGCACCATGGACCACCTGGGCGGGTGCATCGAGCGCGCGATGATCAACGCCGCCGTGGCGCAGCTCGCCCAGCACTTCGGGCTGCCCCTCTACTCGACCGCCGGCACGTCGGACGCCAAGCGGGTGGGAGTCCAGGCCGCGTACGAGAGCGCCATGAGCAATCTGCTGGTGGCCATGTCAGGCGCCAACTACATCCACGATGCCGCCGGCCTCATGGAGGCCGATCTGACGGTGTCGTACGAGAAGCTTGTCATGGACAACGAGATCCTGGGCATGTGTGACCGCGTGCTGCAAGGGATCGAGGTGACCGACGACAAGCTCGCGCTCGACCTGCTCCTGGAGAAGAAGCCTGGTGAGGATTACCTGGCCGCAGAGCACACGGTGCGGCACATGCGCGACGAGTTCTTTGTCCCGAAACTGGCGAACCGCCAGAAACGGGAGCGGTGGGACGAGGATCAAACCGCGCTGGCGCGGGCGCGCCACCTCATCGCGTCGGTTCGCCGCCGGGACCAGGGCAGTTGCATTGACGAACAGGTCCGGCGAGCCATCCTCGCGGACCACCCACACATCCAACTGAACAGGAAGCCATCGTGAACGAGGCGACCACAAACGGTGCGCCGGTGGCTACGAGCCAGACAAGCCCGGCTGACACCACGCCGCGGCCGCAGCGCGAGGGGGTGCTCGTCACGCCGCAGGAGCGCCTGTCCAAGTCGCAGGTGGCGCTCGTGGACGGCGTGTCGCGCGAGCTCCTCGAGGAGCCCGGCCTGCTGTGCTACAACGCCGCGGCGACCGAGATCTTCAGACGGGCAGGGGCCACGGTGGAGGACGGTGGGGACTGCCCGCGGGTTCGCCTCTCGTCGGCCCTCGTGGATCAGGCACTGAAGACGGCCCCCTCGCGGATCGTCCTCGGCGCCCGCGACCCCGGCAACCGGCTCGTTCTCGACGCCTACGAGCCCCGCGTCCGCTTTGTGAGCGGCTCGGAGACCAATGTGTGGCTGGACGTGGAGTGGGACGACGGCGTGCCGACCTTCACGCGGCAGCCCGGCTCGATCGAACGGCTCTGCCGCGCGGCGCACCTGTGCGAGCACCTGGACAATCTCGACTCCTTCATTCGATGCGTGAACATCCAGGACGCCGAGGTCACCGAGGGGAACAAGGACGTCAACAAGTTCCTGGCCAGCCTGAACAACATCACGAAGCACGTGCAGGCGGGGCTGACGAGTCTGGAGGCGCTGGACGACGTTGTGCGCCTCGCTCAGATCATTGCCGGCGGCGAGCGGGCCTTCGCCGAGGAGCCGCCCATCTCGTTCATCGCGTGCGTCATCAAGAGCCCCCTCCAGGTGGTGGGGGACACGGCGGACAAGCTCATCGCCGTCTCGCAGCGCCGGGTGCCGCTCGTCATCTCGAGCTGCCCCATGGGCGGAGCGACGGGGCCTTTCGATGAGTTTGGCATGGTGGCGCAGATCAATGCCGAACTGCTGGCCGGCGTCACGCTCAATCAACTCGTCGCTCCCGGAGCGCCCGTTCTGTACGGCAGCGTGCCCGTGCGCACGCGGCTGGACAATCTAAACGACATGTACGGCGCTCCTGAGTTCGTCCACTACAACCTGGACTGCACGCAGATGGCGCGCTACTACGGCCTGCCGTGCTACTCGACGGCCGGGGTCGGTGATGCCAGCGTGCCGGGCATTCAGGCCACCGTCGAGAAGATGCTCACCTTCCTTACCGTGCCGGCCGGCGGCGCGCAGTACATCCACTACGCCTTCGGCCTGCTGGAGCGCACGAACGTGTTCTGCCCCGAACAGGCGGTGATGGACGACGCGCATATCGGCATCGCCAAGCGGTGGCTGCGCGACACGACCGTCGAGGCCGGGCGGCGCGACGAGGTGCTTTCCACCATCCGCGAGGTGATGAAGACCGACCACAGGACATTCATGTACCACCTGCCGCTACCGTCGAAGGGCGAGGCCTACGCGCACTACCCCCTCGAGGATGACGAGCGCGGCGCGCTTGGGGCGGCGCACGAGCGATACAAGGAGATCCTCGATCTGCCCTCCAAGCCGTTGCCGGAAGCCGTGCGGCAGGAGATCCAAGAGCGGGTCCCCGGCATTCTCCCCGCAACGTTGAGCGACGAGGTGTGACGATGGCTGAACTGACCAGCGAAGAACAGATGGCCGCCTACTCCGAAGCCGTGGCCAGCGGCCTGTACGCCAAGCGCACCGGCCTGACCGGCAAGTACGACAACGTGCGGCGGTACTGGGAAGACGAGATCACCCGCAGCCGCCTGCGGGGGGCGTTGCTCAAGCTGCTCAAGCGCAGCAAGGGCCTCATGCGCCGATTGCGCATCATGGACCTCGGATGCGGCAGCGCGGACGGCTACGAGCTGCTCGGGGGCATCCGCTACCGCGACCCCGACCTCCAGGGCCATGAGGTAGACATTCTGACCCCCGACGTTCTTGGCCTCTACAAGGGCGTAGACCTGAATGAAGACCTGCTGAACCAGGCCCGCGCCCTTTACGGCCACAACCCCAAGCTCGTCTTCGAGCAGGCGGACTTTACTCAAGGCGCCCCCCTCGCGTCCGACGAGAAGCCCTACGACCTCTACTTCACCTCCTTCGGCACCATGTCGCATCACAACCGGGACGCCTCGGCCGTCCGCCTGCTCGCCGACATCGCGAGGCGAGTCGAGCACTACGCCGTGATCATGTGCGACTGGCTCGGCCGCTACTCTTACGAGTGGCAGACCCTCTGGACCCACGACCCGAAGCAGCGGCGCAACATGGACTACGTGGTCTCGTACATCTACGAGAAGGAGGAAAGGGAAGCCCAACGCGCGGAGCTCCAACACCTGAACCTCAGGCTGATGAGCCGGCCGGAGGCGAACGACATCATCACGCGGGCCAGCAAGCGAGCGGGCGTCACGATCCGCCCCCTCGACTTCTTCGACCGCTCCACTCTTGTGGGCCGCCACTTGGACACGCAGGAGTACAATCCGCACGCGCGGCCCCTGCGCAAGGCCGTGAACTCGCTGCACGAGGCCAACCTGCGCACCGATCTCCACTCCCTGATCTTCAACTACGTGCCCAAGCCGGGGTTCGACTTCCTGAACGACTACTTCGAGTACCTCCAGATGTGCTGGAACCGCCTCGTGTACTACACGGCCGACCTGCTAACCGCGTATGACCCGAAGGACGAGCGCTTCGGGGGCGATGTTCCGGACATCCCGGCCAGCTATCCCGAGCCGCTGCGCGACATGATGGCACGCATGCGCCACGTGGTGGAGGGCGTCGGGTGGCTGCACGTGGGCCTGCCGCGGGAGAACATCATCGAGCCGCAGCTCGGCTACGCCCTCCGTGAGTTGGTCATGGCCCTCCAGCAGGGCCAAGGCTCCGCCCACGGTCTCGTCGGCATCTTCGAGGTGGACCGGGACGATCCGTGATTCGAAGGGGCTGAGGTGATCACGTTCGAGCGAGTCTCGAAGAGCTATGGCGGCGGGGTGGAGGCCGTGCGCGAGTTGACCATGGAAGTCGCCGAGGGGGAGACCCTCGTGCTTCTTGGCACCAGCGGCAGCGGCAAGACGACCACCATGAAGATGGTCAACCGTCTCATCGAGCCGACCGCGGGGCGCATCCTCATCAACGGGCGCGACGTGATGCAACAGGACCCCATCGCGCTCCGCCGCGGCATCGGCTACGCCATTCAGCACATCGGCCTGTTCCCACACATGACCGTCGCGGAGAACATCGCCGTCGTGCCCAGGCTCGGGGGCTGGTCTCCGCAACGCGTCTCCGAGCGCGTCGAGCAGATGCTCGCGATGGTCGGTCTGGAGCCGTCGGACTTCATTGACCGCTTCCCGTCGCAGCTCAGCGGCGGGCAACGCCAGCGCATCGGTGTGGCCCGCGCGTTGGCCGCCGACCCGCCGATCGTGCTCATGGACGAGCCCTTTGGTGCGCTCGACCCGATCACGCGAGAGCAGCTTCAGGACGAGTTTCTCGACCTGGAGTCCGAGATCCAGAAGACCATTGTGTTCGTCACGCACGATGTGTTCGAGGCCGTGAAGATGGGCGATCGCATCGCGTTGTTGCACGAGGGCCAGCTTCAGCAACTGGCCACGCCGCGCGAGCTGGTGGAATGCCCGGCCAATGGGTTCGTCGACCAGTTTCTGGGCCACCACCGGTTCCAGCTCTCGCTGCTCACCCGCACCATGCGCTCCGTTCTCCCCGAGGTCGGCCTGAGCGGCGACGCTCCTGGCGAGCGCCCGGAGGCGTTCCTCCGGGTTCGGGCTTCGCTCATCGAGGCGCTGGACCTGTTCAAGTGCTCCGGCTTGTCCAGCGTGGCGGTGTACGACCGTCAGGAGTTCGTGGGGCATCTACCGAAGCCGCAGCTCTTGCGGCTGGTGGCCCAGGTGCTGGGGGAGACGGAGACCCGCGCATGATGAAGTTCCTGCAAGAGTATGGCGGCGAAATCCTGGAGCTTTCGGCCGATCACATGCTGCTCACGGGCGTGGCCATGCTCATCGCCTGCACGGTGGCCGTTCCGTTGGGCATCGTGCTGACCCGCCTGCGGTCGCGGCGCCTGGCGTCCGCGATCCTGGGCGTCGTGAACATCGTGCAGCCCATCCCGTCCCTGGCGCTCGTGGCGTTGGCCGCCGTGCTGTTCCTGTCGCTCGGCCTGCCGACGATCGGCATTCTGCCCGGCTTGTTGGCTCTCGTCGCCTACGCGCTGCTGCCGATCCTGCGGAACACCTATACGGGCATTCGCCAAGTGGACCCCACCGTGGTGGAAGTGGCCGTGGGCATGGGCATGACGCGCCGGCAGGTGCTCGTCTCGGTGGAATTGCCGCTGGCGCTGCCGGTGATCATGGCCGGCATCCGTATTGCCACGGTATGGACCATCGGCGTGGCCACTCTGGTCTCGCTCATCGGCGCCGAGTCACTGGGCAAGCCCATCTTCCGCGGTCTGAGTCGGGGCCGCATCGAGCTTATCCTGGCCGGCGCGCTGCCCGCCGTGGCCATGGCTCTGCTGTTCGACTGGCTCCTGGGCCGAGTCGAGAAGTGGTTCACGCCGACGGGTCTCGAGGCGAGCCGAACCCGCGTCGCATAGGAAACGCAACTGGAGGAGACGTGCCGTGAGGCCAAAGTCAAGACCGCTCGTCATCGTGGCCGTCCTGATCGTCCTCGGTCTGGCGGTGGCGGTGTGGAGAATGCCACAACGCGTGGATGTCGTCGTGGGCGGCAAGGACTTCACCGAACAGGAGATTCTCACGGAGGTCCTCGCCCAGCTCATTGAGGCGCAAAGCGATCTGACTGTGGCGCGAAAGCCTTTCCTCGGCGGCACGATGGTGTGTTTCAACGCGCTGAAAGCCGGCGATCTGGACCTCTACGCCGAGTACACGGGCACCGGCTTGGTGAACATCCTCAATCGTGAGGCCATCGCCGACCCGCAGCAATCGTACCGCGTCGTGAAGGAGGCCTTCGCCAAGCAGTACGGGCTCGCGTGGCTCAAGCCCTTTGGTTTCAACAACACCTACACCCTCACGATGCGACGCCAACAGGCCGAGGAGCTGGGCATCCAGACCTTCTCCGACCTCGCCAAGCACCTCAAGTCAGGCAAGGAGCCGACGCTCTCGGCCGCCTTCACCGCCGAGTTCCTGGACCGCCCCGACGGCTACAAGGGCCTCGCGAAGGCCTACGGCCTGACGTTCGCCGACGAGCCGAAGCAGCTCGACCCTGGCCTCATGTACCAGGCCTGCGCGGATGGTTCCGTGGATGTGATCTGCGCCTTCGCCACTGACGGCCGCATCGCCGCGTACGGCTTGGCCACGCTCCAGGACGACCGGCGGTTCTTCCCGCCGTACTTCGCCGCGCCGCTCGTCCGCCAGGCAACGCTGCAGAAGCACCCCGAACTGGAGGAACTGCTCAATCGCCTGGCTGGGCGCATCGATGACCGTACCATGCAGAAGCTCAACTACGAAGTGGACAGGAAGGAAAACCCCCGGCGGGTACGCGACGTGGCGCGCGACTTCCTCGAACGCTGCGGCCTGATCCCCGAAGGCGCCGCCCCTCGCTGAGTCGTGCTCGCTGCACGTCCTCAATCCGCCCCCCGGAGAACCCGATACCACAGGAGCAGCAACCGATGGCAGGCATCGCAGGCATCTTCGGCCCCAAGAGCTCGATGGAAGACGTGGAGCAGATGCTCCAGACTATCGCGCACCGAGGACTCGATGAGAAGTCCGTTCATCAGGCCGAGCAGTTGAGCATGGCCGCGGGCGCGCCCGGGCTGTCGGCGGCACGGGGGACCGGCCTGGCCAGGAACGATCAAGCCGTGGTCGCCTTCGATGGGGAGATCTACAACGAGCGCATGGAGGGCGAGGCCGATGCCGATGTGGCGCTCACGCTCCATCGCACCTACGGCCGAGCCTTCGCGGGCCACCTCCAGGGGGTCTTCGCGTGCGCCATCCACGACGGCGATGAGCTGCTTCTGGCGCGCGACGCCGTGGGCGTGCGGCCCATGTACTGGGGTCCGACCGCCGAGGGCGGGGTAGCGTTCGCCTCGGAAGCCAAGGCTCTGGTCGGCGTATCCGACGACGTGAGCGAGCTGCCCCCCGGGACGACGTGGTCCAGCCGCTCGGGCCTGGCCGGCTACGTGCCGCAGTACCCGCCGACG
>JADHXT010000105.1 GCA_016782825.1 Candidatus Brocadiia bacterium
AGCCTTTCGGAGATTTCGCAAAGCCTGGCAAGGGCGGCTTCAACAGGGACCCCCAGTTCCGCGACCCTGCAAACCTCGACTACCGGCTGAAGCCGACCAGCCCGTGTCGCGGAAAAGCCAGCGACGGCGGGGACATCGGCGTGCGCTACACGCCCGAGATGCTGGAGATGCTGAAGCTGGCGCACGAGTTGCGCAAGAAGGGCATCATCAAGTTCTGACGCGTGATCGGAGAAGCCGGAAGAGACCCTCCTCCCGCAGGCTTCCGAGTCCTGCGGGAGGGTGCTGGCGCTGTCCGTCGAGCGGCGAACATAATGCGGTACGTGTGACCGGTGATCGGACAACGGCGCGCGGCTCAAGAAATGATGCGCTCTTCATGGGGGCATGCGCTCTCCGAAGCGGGGCGGCGGGGCACGGAGAAGGGAGGTCGGCAAATGGCCCCTGTGTCGCCATCTGTCCCACGGTGGGCGGGCGCCGGGCGGTGCAAAAAGTGGAGGGCCGTGCAAAAAGTGAAGGGCCGCGGTGGCGCACCGCTGTTGACCAGACAAGGAAGCCTGACCGATGACCTGTCCTCAATCGCAAATCGGCAATCGCAAATCGCCAATTCCCGCCTTGCGGGTCGGCATCGTGGGCCTGGGCTGGTGGGCGTGCGACGTACACGTCCCCAACCTGCTGCGCACGCCCGGCGCCCAGATCGCCGCGCTGTGCAGCCGCAGCGAGAAGGGGCGCCAGCGGGGCCTCGAGGCCCTCGGCGAGCATCCGGAGCCATTGCTCTTCGAGCGCCTCGACGACCTCCTGGCGTCCGACGCCGTGGACGCCGTGGTGCTGTGCACGCCCAACGCCACCCACGGCGCCCTCGCGCTCCAGGCCGTGCGCGCTGGCAAGCACGTGCTCGTGGAAAAGCCGCTGGCCACCGACCCCGCCGAGTGTCCGCCCATCGTGGCCGCGGCCGCCGAGCGAGGCGTGGTGGTGCAGGTGGGGGTGGAGCTTCGCCACGCGCCCGTGGCGCGGGCCATGCGGCAGCAGATCGAGGCCGGCGCCATCGGCCAGCCCGTGGTGCTCCGCACGGAGTTGTGGCGGCAGTGGAACGCGCCCCACGGCTGGCGCGCCGACCCGGCCCACGCCAGCGACACCCTTTACGAGCTGGCCGTCCACTACCTGGACCTCCTCGGCGTGCTGGCCACCGCCCGCCCCGCGTGGGTGACGGCCGGCGGCGGCGCCCGCGTGACCGGCCACCAGCCCGACCATGCGATGCTCACGGTCGGTTACGATGATGGCGCCGTGGGCGCCCTGGGGCTGTGCCTGTTCGCCCGCGGCAGCACGGACGCGATTCCGCTGGAGGCCGTGGGCACCGAGGGCCGGCTGCTGGGCGACGTGCTCGGCGGCACCCTGCGCCTGTGGACGAAGGACGGCGAGGCACGCGACCTGTCGCCCGCGCGAAGCGACGCCGAGGTGTGTGGCTTCCCCGGGTCGCTGGAGTGCGTGGGCGAGTTTGTGGCCGCGATTCGGGAGGGCAGGGCGGCCCACGCCGATGCTCGGGAAGGCGAAACGCTCTGCCGCCTGTGCGATGGCGCCCGGCGTTCGCTGGCGTCGGAGGGCCGCCGGATCGAGCTGTAGAGCCGGCTTGACGGCATTTCAGGGCTGCCGCCAAGCCGTCAGCCGCCCCCAGCCATCGGCGACTCAAAAAAACTTTTCTATTATTAATGATAATTAACGCCCCATTCACTTTCGGTTAATGTCTGCCGTGTATACTCTTGTGGTTGGAAGAAGGCCCATTAGGGCGACGGTCATCGGGTCGGTGACCGGGAGGAAAGCCGGGTCGCAGCCCCGGCTTCCCTCATGTAGAACGGAAGCCCGTCCGGGGTGGTTCGATTGGATTCACCCCGGGCGGGGTTCCGCTGTCCCACTCCCGCGACGAGCCGCGTCCCCCCAACGTGCGGTGTCTCCGGGCTCCCCGTCCACAACATTTTGTGTTGACAAAGCCGGTGCGACACGTTAGAATCCGTGTCAGACCACCGTGTGGCGGCGGCGCCGTCCCCCAGGCATTGGCAAGCAAGCGGAGGCCCAGGCCAAGAATGTCAAAGTCAAGGATGTATGGAAAGCCAGGCCGTTCTCCTTTGGTGTACCTCTTCCCCGTGGCCATCGGCGTGGCGCTGTGGGCCACCAATAGCTGGCCCTTCCAGCGGGGACGCAATATCCCCGCACGGATTCCCACCGTGGCCGACGGGGCGCGCAACGCCTACGAGGCGCTCAGCGCCGACTTTCGCTCCAAGATCACCGAAGGCGGCTTTGCCGCCATGTTCGAGCGCATGGTGGATGCCGAAGACGGCGCGCCGCGGATCCGCCGCGCCAGCGTCGTCGACGCGATCGGCCCCGAGCACGCGCGCGCCCGTTTCCGCGTGGAGTACCCTGAGGCCAATGCCAAGGCGGAATACCACTTCGAGCGCCTCACCGACGCCTGGCAGCTCCAGTCGTTCACCCGCGTGACGGGCCAGGACAGCCTCCCCGTTGCACCCGAGCCCGCCACGCCAGGCCCGGCGGAACTCACGCCCGCACCGCCAACGCCGGCGCCCGACTCCACCGAGCCGCCCGCCGTGGGTCCCTCGGCCGTTGCCCCGCCGGCCGTCGCGCCCGCACCACAGCCCACCCGGGGCCGGCGCTACCACACCATCCAGGCCGGCGACACGCTCACCTCGATCTCCCGCAAGTACTACGGCACGATCCGCGCCATCCCCCTTCTGCAGGAAGCCAATCCTGGCCTCAATCCGCGACGGATGCCCAT
Organism: Candidatus Brocadiia bacterium; assembly: GCA_016782825.1. Taxonomy (GTDB): domain Bacteria; phylum Planctomycetota; class PUPC01; order DSUN01; family DSUN01; genus BS750m-G60. Next base: position 2,780 of record JADHXT010000105.1, read on the forward strand.
CAACCGCCGCATCGTGATCCCGCGCCGGCCCGACAGCGCCGCCAAGGGCGCCGGCGCCTAGCGCCGCATCCCTCACCACCTTCGGCCGCCAGCCCATTGCTGGCGGCTTCTTTTCGCGCGCAGCCATGTTGCGCCCGTGCCCCAAGATCGCTACAATACTTGCCCGCCCGGCGCGCGCCGCGGCAGGCCCCTTCACGCAAGGAGAGAAACGATGGAACGCTGGATGAGGATCGCCGTCGGGTGCGCCCTCGTGGCCGCGTGCTGGTGCACCGTGGACGCGGGCGAGGGTGCGGATGGCTGGACCGTGCTCTTCAATGGCACCGACCTGGACGCCTGGAACTGCAAGAAGGGCGGCTGGGTGATCGACGACGACAAGGCCATGGCTCGCCAGCCCAAGGGCGGCTATGCCTGGAGCAAGGAGCGCTTCGGCGACTTCGTCCTCGACCTCGACTTCAAGGTCGCCGAAGGCTGCAACAGCGGCATCTTCATCCGCACGGCCAACCTGCGCAACGTCGTGCAGACCGGCATCGAGGTGCAGGTGCTCGATTCCTTCGGCAAGAAGCAAATGGGCAAACACGATTGCGGCGCCATCTACGACTGCCTCGCCCCCAGCGCCAACGCCGTCAAGAAGCCCGGGGAATGGAACCACATCACCATCACCTGCAACGACAACCTCATCCAGGTGGTGCTCAACGGCCAGAAGATCATCGACATGGATCTCGACAAGTGGGCCGAGGCCAAGAAAAACCCCGACGGCAGCAAGAACAAATTCCGCACCGCCTACAAGGACATGGCCCGCGAGGGCCACATCGGATTTCAGGACCACGGCAAGCCCGTGTGGTACCGCAACGTCAAGATCAAGCCCCTCGCCACGGCCACCAAGTAGGACGCGGCCACGGCGCGATTCGCGGCTCTGTGTCGGGAAACGCACGGTCGCGGCCTGGCCGCTGCCACGCGCTCTCAGCACGACGCGAGGGCGAGCGAGACGCCCGCTCACCCTCGCGTGGTATGGCCACACCGCCATCCATCCTGCGCACGCCCTTGTCGCGTGCCGGCACGCCCCGCGTTGGCATAGGCTTTGCGTCTCTCTGTGAATTCGGTGGAAACCGGCCAAAAAAGCGCTTGCATTTCTTCTCGGTTCTACTTACTATAGGGAGCGACTTCCCGCGTAGGCTTGGGAATTGCGGTTCCCGCTGCCTCTGCGTGGGGAGTGTGCCAGGTCGAAGGTCGCATCGCAACCGAGCGGAACTGCTCTCGCACAGAGGTTTCGCGTCACGGCAGTGCCGGCCTCACTGAAACTGAAAGGCGCAGGCAACACGAACCCGTCCAGTGGCAACGTGGGCTGGCACCGCAGCGCTGCCTACGTTGAGGTCTCGTAAGGAGAACGCCTCAGGATCGTGTAGTTCCCTCGCTTCGATGCGGGGCCACCAGTTATCCCGGTGAGGAAGCACGCTGCTGAGCTTCCTTCGTTTCGGCTTTCCGTGCGCTCGAGGAGTGGCGACGTCCAGTCACCTTTTTTGGGAGTATCTGATGAAGGACCTAACGCGCGTACTCGTGATGGGGCTACTGGCCGTGGCGACGTCGGGCTGCATTCGGTACGCCGACATCGACCAGTGCATGACCCGCCACAAGCTCCGGACGCTCGAGAAGCGCTACGAGCAATTCAATGGAACGTACCAGCTCGGCATGCCCGACTCCGTGAACATCAGCATCCCCGACCACCCCGACCTGAGCGGGAGCTACATGCTCCGCCCCGACGGGAACATCTCGTTCCCGCTCCTCGGCGACGTCTACGTCGAGGGCCTCACCCCCATGCAGCTGTCCGACCTGCTCGCCAAGCGTCTCGAGCGGTTCGTCAAGAAGGTGGAGGTGCTCGCCACCGTCACCCGCGTGGACAGCAAGGTGGTCTTCATGTACGACCGCACGAGGAACGGCGGCAGGGCCTTCCGCTTCGACGGCGACCACACCGTGCTCGACGTCCTCACCATGCAAGGAGGCTGGTTGCGCAACGAAGCCTTCGCCAGCCGCGTGCGCCTCGTGCGCAACAACCCCGAAGAGCGCGAAGTCTACCGCATCCGCGCCGACCGCTTCGTCCGCGGCGACCTGCGCACCAACGTGCTCGTGCGCGAGGACGACATCGTGTACGTCCCCGCCACGTGGATGGCCGAGATCGTCTACTTCGTCGAGATGATCACCCGACCCATCACCTCCCTGGGACGTGCCGCAAGCGACATGGGCACCATGCCCTACGAGACCCGCTCGGAATACTACCAAACCAAGCTCGAGTACCGGCGGGCTAAGCGGAGCAACAACGAGTTCACTACTCAGACCCCTTAGTCAGACCACACCACAGGGCTCCCGCGGCCTCACGGGCCCCGGGAGCCCGTTTCTTTGTCGGGGCTTTCCCACGGAGTGGATGTAGACATGCCCGCCATGCAGCGACCGGCCCAGCAGGTCGATTTCTACAAGTATCTGCGCATCCTCTGGCGCCGGAAGTGGCTCCTCGTCATCCCCCTGGTGCTCACCACCGTGCTCGGTGTCATCTTCGCGATGAACCACCCGATCGAGTATGAGTCGAGCGCCGTGCTCGAGGCCGCCGTCATCAATCCCCGCCAGACCGCGGGGCGCCGCGTCAACGTGACCCACGAAGTGCGCGCCATGGGCAACCGCATGCTCGGCTACCAGGAGCTGCGCGACATCATTCTCAGCAGCAAGATCGCTTTCGACGACGGCCCCGTCGACCCCGAAGACGAGCGCCGAATCGAGAAGCTCTACCGCAAGCTCAAGCGCGCCACCCGCATCAGCCCACTCGGCGCCCTGCACGTCGCCGTCGCCCACCGAAGCTCCGACCCCGAGCGAAACGCCGCCCTCGTCAACGAGTTGATCAAACGCTTCGTCGGCGAGGACAAGCAGCAATCGATGAAAGAGGCCCGGGAGGGCCTCGACTTCTTCCAGCAGCGCTACGAAGACCATCGCAAGCGCATGAGTGAGATCGACAACCAACTGCGCGACTTCCAGCACGCCAACCCCGGCTTCAAGGAAGACATCGCCATCCTCTACGACGATCACCGCCAGGCCGCCATCGACGAGAGAGACCTGCGCGACCAGATTCGCGAACTCGAAGAGGCCCTGCAAGGCTTCCGCAAGCAACGTGACGACGAGCCCGAGAAACTCACCGATACCATCAAAGGGCAGGCCGACCCGCAAGTGCTGGCGGCGCGCACCCACGTCGAGCGCCAGCGTGAGATCTTCCGCCAGGCCAACGAACGCTACACTCCCGCCCACCGCCGCTGGCAGAGCGCCAAGCAGGAGCTCGACCGGGCGATGCTCCAGCTCCGCCAGATAGACAAGGGCGACCCCGACGACAAGGTCGTCGAGAATGAGAACCCCCGCATAGCCGAGCTCGACGCCTCCATCAAGGTAGCCGAGGACAAGCTCGAGAAGCATAGCCTCAAGCTCCTGGCACAGGCCAAAGTCGTGGCCGAGAAATACGACGTCCTCCGCCGATCACCCGACCTGCAATCCGAGAAGCGCCGCCTCGAAGAAGAACGCGACCGCTGCGCCTACCTCCTCGACGACTACGCCAAGGGCCTCCGCGAGGCCGAGAAGGAAGTGCAGGTGCTCTCCACGGACGTGTACAGCTCCAAGTTCACCGTCCGCGAGTACGCCCGCGTGAGCCGCGTGCCGGTCCGTGAGACCAAGCTCAAGATCGTCATGGGCTTCGCCTTCGTCGGCCTCGTCATCGGCGTGATCCTCATCGTGTTGCTCGAGTATCTCGACCAGACCTTCAAGACGGTGGACGACGTGCGCGAGACCCTCGGCTTGCCGGCTCTCGGCGTGATCCCCGCCATCTACACGCCGCGAGACCATCGCCGCCGCCTGTGGTTCCGCGTCCTCGCGTTCAGTTCCGCCGCGTTCGTGATCGGCGTGGGTATGCTCATCTATCTCGCCGTGCCCGAAGTGCAGACCTTCCTCCGCGAGCAGGTGTGGGGCGGCTTGCAGAGCATGATCAACTCCTGGTAGTCCCCTCGCCGCTCCGCACGGCCCTCACACGGAAACGCGCATGTACGAGCAGTTCTACGGCTTCAGCGAGAAGCCCTTCAACCTCACGCCGGACCCCGACTACTTCTTCCTCAGCTCCGTCCACAAGCGCGCCCTCGACTACCTCGTCTACGGCCTTGAATCCGGCATGGGCTTCATCCAGATCAGCGGCGAGATCGGCTCCGGCAAGACCACCCTCGTCAAGAGCCTCCTGCGCAGCCTCAGCCGCAGCGTCCAAGTGGCCTACGTGCTCCACACCAAGGGCACCTTCCTCCAACTGCTCCGCATGATCGTCGAAGACCTCGAGATCGACGCCGCCGACCAGGACCTCTCCAAGGAAGCCCTCCTCAGCCACCTGCGCGACTACCTCGTTGACCAGGCGCGCCGCGGCAACAGCGTGGTCGTCATCGTCGACGAAGCCCAGAACCTCGGCCCCGCCGTCCTCGAAGAATTCCGCATGCTCTCCAACTTCGAAACCGCCAAGGCCAAGCTCCTCCAGATCGTCCTCGTCGGCCAGCCCGAGCTGCGCGACCTGCTCCGCCGACCCGAACTCGAACAGCTCCGCCAGCGCATCACGGTGCGCTTCCATCTCCAACCCCTCAGCGAACAGGAAACCCGAAGCTACATCCAGCACCGCATCCGCGTGGCCGGGGGTGCGGGCCGCGTGCGGTTCACCGCCGGCGCCTGCCGCGCCATCCACGCCTACTCGCGCGGCCTGCCGCGCCTCATCAACGTCGCCTGCGACGCGGCGCTCCTGGCCGGCTTCGTGGAAGAGCGCCGCGTGTTCAGCGAGCGCTTCATCCGGGACGCCCTCGCCGAACTCGCCGACGACCCCCTTCACGCCGCGCCCGGCGGCGACGCCGGGCAGGCCCCCGCGGCTCCCGCCGCACGCCGCGCCCCCAGGCGCGGCCCCGGCCGCCGTGCCACGCCGCTCGTCGCGGCCGCCTCGATCGCCCTGGCGCTCGCCCTCGCCACCGTGCTGCTCGTCGCACGCAGCCGTGCGACGGCATCCGCCAGCCGCGCCTGGCAACAGATGGCCGGCGCCCTGCAAGCCGCTGTGGCCCCGTAGTCGAGGCCCCGCGGTACCCCCGGGCCCACTGCCCCAGGCAGGCAGCCCGCAGCCATTGTGCACCGGAGGATGCTCCGTGTCGAAGATCCAGAAGGCCCTCGAGAAGGCCAAAGCCCAGCAAGCCGCGTCGGCCACGCTCCCCGCGGCGGAGCCCGGGCGCGCACACGTGGTGCAGCCCGTCGGCGGCGCCCACGTGGACCCCCACCTCGTGGCCTACCACCACCCTCACTCGCACCTCACCGAAAGCTTCCGCCGGCTCAAAGCCATGATCCGCGGCGTGGCCGGCGGCGCCCAGCTGCGCACCATCGTCATGACCAGCGCCGGCAAGGGCGAAGGCAAGAGCACCACCGCGCTCAACCTCGCCGTGGTCATGTGCCAGGACTTCGACAAGCGCATCTGCATCTGCGATGCCGACCTGCGCCGGCCCCGCGTCCACCGCCTGCTCGGCATCACCCCGCGCCGCGGGCTGTCCGACGTGCTCGCCGGCGAAGCCCTGCTCGACGACGTCCTCGTCACCGACTCCATCCCGCGCCTCACCGTGGTGCCTGGCGGCCACTCGTCCAAGAGCCCGGCCGAGATGCTCTCCTCGCCACGCATGGCCCAGCTCATCGAGGAACTCAAGAGCCGCTTCGACTTCATCATCTTCGACACGCCGCCCATTCTCACCGTGGCCGACGCCATCGTCCTCGGCCCCATGACCGACGGCGTCATCCTCGTCATCCAGGCCGGCAAGGTGCGCAAGCGCCCCATCCAGCGGGCCTTCGAGCTGCTCCACAACTCCAAGGTCCACGGCTTCATCCTCAACCGAGGCGACCTCGTGCTCTCGCACTATGGCTACCGCTACTACGACCGCGGCTATTACTACTACTAGAACCGGCCCGCGCCCCGGCTCGGCTGCCGTTCCGTCGCCCTTCGGACGGAGACATTGACTGGAGGACCCCACTGTGCCCCCCACCGCCGCCTATATCGACCCCATGTCCGGCGCCATCGTGCTCCAGCTTGTCATCGCCGGGGTCATCGGCGTCTTCGCCTTCTTCCGCCACTCCATCTGGGGCACCATCCGCATGATCTTCCATATCAAGCCCAAGACGGATGAAGCCGCCGAAGCTCCCGCGTCCGCCGACGCCCCCGCCACGGCCATCGATGCCGCAGACGCCCATGACGCCTGACCCCCACGCCACGCCCGACGGCGCCGTCGCAGGCTCCTACCGCGACCCCACCGGCTACGTCTTCTGGCGCCAGGGCCGCCTCTTTCGCTCGGTGGACGCCGAGGGCCTAGCCGTCCTCGACGGCCTGTGGGCCAGCGGCCTCCTGCCCCGGCTGATCGACCGCGGCCTCATCGTCGGCACCCACAAGGTGGACGAGCCCGAGATGCTCGGCGCGCTGAGGGCCGAGCACGCCGGCCACGCCGGCTTCCTCGAGCACCAGGTGCTCCCCACCATCACCTACCCCTACGAGTGGACCGTGTCGATGCTCGCCGACGCCGGCACCCACACCCTCGACCTGCAAATCCAGCTCCTCGACGCCGGCTGCGCGCTCAAGGACGCCACGGCCTACAACATCCAGTTCGCCCAGTCGCGCCCCATCTTCATCGACCTCACCTCCATCGAGCGCCCCCAGCGCCTCGACCTGTGGTTCGCCCTCGGGCAGTTCATGCAAATGTTCCTCTACCCCCTGCTGCTCACCCGCTATCGCGGGTGGGACCTCCGCTCCTACTTCCGCCCCAGCATCGGCGGACGCTCCATCGAGGAAGTGGCCCGCAGCTTCGGCTGGCTCGGGCGCCTGCGTCCCGCACTGCTCCTGGACCTCACGCTACCCCTGTGGCTCCACCGCTGGGCCGAGAAAGGCCAGCGCGCCAAGCGCGACGTGCTC
>JADHXT010000106.1 GCA_016782825.1 Candidatus Brocadiia bacterium
GGAGCTGGCTCTTGCCCGCCGGCGCCACGACGCGGCGGAAGTTGCCCAGGTTGCGCAGGAAGGCCACGTCGCTGGCGTACGGGTCGACGGCCAGGATGTGGTCGCCGAGCTCGGTGGGCTTGCCGGCGGCGATGCGCTGGTTCTGCACGTACACCTTGGCGCCGAGCACGTGGGGGCTCTTGGGCTTCATCCCCTTCTGGACGACGACGTCCACGTGTGCCGTGGCCTCGTCGTACTTGCCCTCGCGCACGAGCTGGATGATCTTCTGCTGGTCGGCGGCCTCCATGGGGGCGTTGATGCGGCGCTCGTACTCGAAGCGCAGCTTCTCCACCTCGCTGGCGCACTTGGTCTCGGCATACCGGGCGGGGAAGCTCTTGAGTGCCTCGACGGCCTCCTCCACCTTGCCTTCCTTGGCTAACGCCTCGGCCTTGGCCTTGAGGGCGTTGAGCACGCCCTCGGCCTGCGGCTCGAGGTTCTTCGGGTCGTTGGCCTTCTTCTCGAGTTCGAGACTGTACTCGCGCACCTTCTTCTGGACTTGGGACTTCCAGTACTTTCTCGGGAAAGCGTCGAGCACCTCGATGGCCTCGTTGAGCTTGCCCTCGGCGGCGAGCTTGTCGGCCTTCTCCTTGAGCTCGTCGAAGGCCTGCTCGGCGGCGGCCTCGAGGCCTGCGGCAGCGTCGAGCGCTGTCACGTAGTTCTTGTGGAGCCAGCCGGAGTGCACCTTGCCGCCGAGGGTCACCTTCACGCCGTACCAGTCGCCGCGCTTGCTCGTGGGCTTGAGCTGTGTGCCCTTCGAGAGGGTGGCGATGGTCTTGGAGCCGTCCATCACGGGCGTGCGGTCGTATTGCACGATGAGCGTGGGCGGCGGGGCCGCCGAGGCCACGCGGGCCAACAGCAGGAACGGCAGCAGCAGGGGAAGGGTTCGCCTGAACATTGGGGCTCCTCCCGAGGCCGCGCCGTGCTGCGCCGCCTCGACGTAGAGGGATCTCACCTGTGGCCCGTTATCATACTCGCGCCGCCCAGGCATTGCAATCGGCGCCGCCCGCCGCCGGACTCACTGGCTGATGGGGAATGTGGAGGGGAGGAGGCCCTTCACGGCGTCGACGTGCAGGGCGAGGCCGACGCGGGTCATGAGCATGGCCCGCAGGGTGACCATGCCGATCACCTCGCCCTTCATGTTGAACATGGGGCCGCCGCTGTTGCCGGGGTTGATGCCGGCGTCGGTTTGGATGAAGTGGTTGTTGTTGATCACGCGGTCGCGGTTGCTCACGATACCGCGGGTGATGGTGTAGTCGAGGATCACGTTGCCGCCGCCGGGATTGCCCACCACCACCACGTCCTCGCCGGGAAGCACGTCCTTGGCCGTGCCCAACCGCACCGGGCGGAAGCGGTGCTGCCGGGCGTCCACCTTCAGCAGCGCAATGTCCTGGAGCGGAGCGAGGAGCACCACCTGCACGTCGGGGATCACCACGAACTTGCCCTCGCGCTTCACCCGCACCACGATCTTGCCCCCCGTGGCGATCACGTGGAAGTTGGTGGCGATCAGCCCGTCGGAGCGGATCACGAAGCCGCTGCCGTTGCTCACGGCCTTCTTGCCCTTGACCTCGCGGATGGCGTTCACCATCACGCACGAGTCCTGCACGGACTTGAACAGCTCGGGCAAGGCGAGCTTTTGCCTCGGCTTGGCCGCGGCGGGCCGGCCCTCGGCCTGGCGAATCCTGGCGGGCAGCTCGATCTGCATGGCGTTGAGCTTGAGCGACTGCTTCCACGCGGCCACGGCGCGGCTCTTCTGGCCTGCCCCGAGATAGGCATCGCCGAGGGCCGCGTGCAACAGGAAGTCCTTCGGGCGGCGGGCGAGCGCTGGCTTGAGATGCTGGACGGCCTGATTGGCCTTCTTCTGGCGCACGAGCACGCGCGCCCGCTCCAGTTCGGCCTCGAGCGAGGTGATGGTGTGGCCGTGGTCGAGGGCGATGGCACGGGCGTAGGCGGCGAGGGCCTCGGCCAGCTTGCCGTCGCGGGCGTAGACGCGGGCGAGGAAGAAATGCAGGTTGGCCGACCACGGGTAGAGCGCCATGGCCTGCTTGGCGCCGGCGACCTGCTGGGCGACGGTGGGCACGTTGATGCCCATGGTATGCTTGCCCATCGTGAGCTTGATCTGCTTGCCCTGGGGGCCGATGACGTGGAGCAGGCCGCTGAGGGCGCGGTGGTAGGTCTTGTCGTCCTTGTAGGGGTCGGCAGCCACGAAGTCCGACGGGGTCTTGCCGGGCTCGATGGCGGCGGTCTTCTTGTGCAGCTCGATGTAGCCCGTGGTGGCCTTGGCCTCGGGGTTGCTCTCGGGCACGGTGCCGCGGGCCGTCTTCAGCCGCTCCAGCGCCACGTCGTACTTGCCCTCCCCCACCAGCCGCTCGATCGCCTGGCGCACGTCGGCGGTGAGAAACTGGCCTTTCTTCTGGAGCTCGGCGCGCAGCTTGCCGATCTCCTGCGCCCACTTGGTGCGGGCATACTGTGCGGGAAAGCCGTCGAGCGCCTGGAGGGCTTCGGCCAGCTTGCCTTCCTTGGCCAGCTTGTCGGCCTGTGCCTTGCGCTTCTTGAACTCGGCTTCGGCCTTCTTCTCCATGTCCGATGCCTTGCCCTTCGGCGAAGGGGTGGGCGTAGGCGTGGGGGTGGTGGGTAGGTTGCCGCCGGCGCGCTTCTCGAGTTCGAGGCCGTACTGGCGCATCCGGCTGCCGGCCTTCGTCTTCCAGTAGCGGGCAGGGAAGCCGTCGGCCACTTCCATGGCCTCGGCAAACCTGCCCTCCTTGGTCAGCGCCTCGGCCTTGGCCTTGAGGCGGGCGAACTCCTGCTCGGCCTCGGCTTCGAGGCCGGCCGCCTGCTCGGGGGCCTTCACGTGCTTGCGGTGCACCCAGCCAAAGGCCACCTTGCCGCTCACGGTGATGCGCACGCCGAACCAGTCGCCGTTGGTCTTCGACACGGTGAGGCGGGTGCCCTTGGACAGCAGCGCGATGGTCTTCGCGCCGTCCATCACGGGCGTGCGGTCGTGCTGCACCACGACGGTGCCGGCGGTGGCACCGCCGCTGAGGACAAGGAGCAGCAGAAGGAGAAAGGCACGGGGCCTGCGCATCGTGGGTTCCGAACTTGATGTTGGCGCGCGCGGGTGCCCTGCCTGGTGCGGAAGGCTATCAGGCCGAGCTCCGTTTGCCGCAGCAGTTCTTGTACTTCACGGGGCGTCCGTCGGGCCGCTTCTTGCCGCAGGGGCAAGGGGCGTTGCGGCCGGGCTCGCGGGTGGCGGCGATGGCCCTCACCACGGTGCCGTCGCCCTGAGGCGCCTGGGCAGCGGCCTGCTGCTGCTGGTAGACCTGGGCCGCCTCGTGGATGAACGAGTCGGCCTGCCACACGCTGGCGGCCTCGTCTTCGCCGAGGGTGAACTCCACCTTGAGCACGTAGTCGGCCACGGTGTCTTCGATGCTCTTGGTCATGGCCTCGAACATCTCGTAGCCTTCGCGCTTGTATTCCACCTTGGGGTCTTTCTGCCCGTAGCCGCGGAAGCCGATGACGCCGCGGAGGTGGTCCATGTTGTACAGGTGGTCTTTCCACTTGGTGTCGGTGGTCTGGAGCAGGAGCTGGCGGATGGTCCAGAGCATGTTGCGGGCGCCGAGCTGCTGCTTGCGGCGCTCGTAGGTGGCCAGGACGCACTCACCGAGGTGGGCCTTCACGTCGCCGACGCTCATCTTGCTCAGCTCGAAGGGGTCGAGATGGATGCCGTAGCGGCTGAGCACGGCGTTGCTGAGCCCGGCGAAGCTGCGGCCTTCCTCGGCCAGATCCGTTTCCACAAATACCTGGAGCGCCGCCGTGAGCACTTCGGCGCGCACCTGCTCGGCCGGGCGCTGGGCGTGGCCGGCCACGGCGGCCTTGACAAAGTGGTCCTGGATGGCGGCGATCGTCTCCTCGCGCAGATCGTCGGCGCTCAACACCTGGGTGAGGCCCACCGAGCGGAGCCAGCCGCGCAGGCTCTCGCAGGCCCACTGCGAGGGGAACCGATCGGCCGGGAGGCACAGCTCGAAGGCGGCGCCGACGGCGTCGGGCACCAGCTTGTCGAGGCCGCGGCGGGCGTAGCGGCCGCGGGCGTTGACCGCCAGCAGGCGGATGGCCTCGCGCTCCTCGCCCAGGCTGTCGTCCTCGAGCTTCTCGACGGAGACCGACACGTCGAAGGTCTTGCGAGCGAAGGCGGCGATGCCGGGCAGGTCCGCCTCGTCGGCCTCGCCGAAGGAACGGTAGAGCTCGAGGGTGGCGATCACCAGCTCGTCCACGGCCTGGTCGAGCTCCATGCCATCGTGCGTGTAGTCCTCGAGCTTGGCCTTCACGAGGGCGTCGCGGGTCTCGGCCAAGCGGTCGGCGGCGAAGCGCTTGAGGTGGCCTTCCACCTGGACCTCACGGGGCAGGAAGCCGAAGCGGCCCACGGCCCACGCGGCCAGGGCCTCGTAGCCGGGCTGCGCGCCGAAGGCGTCGGATTCGAGGAACCGGCCCACCGTGGCCCGGGTGAACCGCGGCACGAAGTCGTCGAGCAGCGCCTCGAGCCCGTCGGAGCCGTGGGCGGCGCTGGCCTGGCGGAGGAAGTGGAGGCGCAGCTCGTGGAGGCCGAAGATGCGCCACTGCGGCTCGGTGACGGCAAAGCCGAAGGCGTGCGCCCAGTCGGCCAGAGGCGCGAAGTTGCGCTCGCCGGGCAACGCGTGGGCGCGCTCGCCGAGCACCTCGTCCACCAAGCGGTCGTCCGACGCCTCGACCATGGCAAACACAATGTCCTCGAGCCCCTCCAGGTGCTCGTCGAGGCGCTCGACGGGGGGCCGTTCGGCCACCTTGGCGAGCACCATGTCGCGGATGCCCTGGGGCGTCTCGTGGGCCAGCTCGAAGGAGTTGAGCCCGATGCGCAGCCGGGCCGACAGGTAGGTGGCCAGGCCGACGATGTTGTGCTCGCCGAAGCGCAGGTGGGTGCTCAGATGCCACTCGGCGACGTTTGTCGCCCACAAGGCCGCGGCATCCCGAGGCGTCATGCCCCCGAAGCGCTGCGCGAGCCGCTCGGCGAGGAGTGCGATGCATCGCGGCGCCACGCGCTCGTCGTAGGCGGCCTCGATGTCCTGGGCAGCGAGGCGCACGCCGAGGCGCCGCTCGGCCCAGGCCGCCAGCCGCGCGGCGTCGGGCCGCGCGAGGAACGAGGGCCACGCCAGGTAGCTGCGTGCGGCGCCCGTGGCGAGGGCCGCGGCCACGTCGGCCGCCGGCTGGCCGGCAAAGGTGGCCCGCGCGGCATCGAGCCACTGCGGCAGCAGCGCCTCGCACGTGCTGCTGGCCGGCGTCCACTTGACGATCTCCACCGTCACACCCACGCCGCCGAGCCACTGGCGGAACGGTTCGAGCTCCCAGCGGAGCGACGGGGCCAGCAGCGGCAGGTCCTGCTCGTAGCCCACGGCGAACCATTCGGTGAGGAGCGCGTCGAGGCCGCGGCCGGCCAGTTGCTCGCGTGCGGCTTCGGCCACGCACTCGGCCAGCGGCTCGCGCGCGGCGGCTACGAGCGCCTCGCTGGAGAGATCGAGGCCGAGGCCATCGGCCCACTTGGCGAGGCGCGGCAGGTGCCAGCGCTCGGGGTAGGCTTCGCCATCGGAGCGGCAGTCGGCCACCATCTGCCCCGCCCAGGCTTCGAGGCGCGGCGTGTCGAGCCCGTCGGGAAGGCCGCGGCCCGCGGCGTTGGCCAGCAGGGCTTCCAGGCCGTGGCGGTCGGTCTTGGCCCAGTCGTCGAGCGACACGGCAACGCCCACGGCTTCCGATTGGGCGATGAGGCGTGCGGCAATCCGCTGGGGCAGGTCTTGCGACGGCGGGCGGAGAGGCTCGGCCAGGAAGCGGGCGAAGGCGCGGTCCACCACGTCGGCGGGGTCGCGGCGCTCGCCGCCTTCGAGCACCTGCTGCCGCGGGTCGTAGATGAGCTTGCGCTGCTCGTCCATGACCTCGTCGTATTCGAGCACGTTCTTGCGCATCTCGAATTTGCGCTCTTCCACCTTGCGCTGGGCGCGTTCGAGGGCGCGGGTGACCATGCCGTGTTCGAGCGGCTGGCCGTCGGTGAGGCCGGCGCGCACCATGAAGCGCCGCACCCACTCGCCCATGAAGATTTTCATGAGGTCGTCGTCGAGTGAGATGAAGAAGCGCGACGAGCCGGGGTCGCCCTGGCGGCCGGAGCGGCCGCGGAGCTGGTTGTCGATGCGGCGGGCCTCGTGGCGTTCGGTGCCCACGATGTGCAGGCCGCCCATCTCGGCCACGCTGCGGCGGGCCAGCACCATGGGGGCCATGCCGCGCTCGGCCCAGTGCTCGAGCAGCCGCTCGCGCACCCCGTCGTCGGGCAGCTCGCCCTCGCCGTCCTTGCGCAGCCCCCAGGCGTCGAGCCAGTAGCGTTCGAGCTGCCGCTGGATGGCGTCGGGGCCGGCGTTGTGGTCCACGTCGCGCGGCGCCAGGCCGCCTCCCTGCCAGTGCTTGAGCACGTGCTGCCAGGTGCAGGAGCCGAGCTGGATGTCGGTGCCGCGGCCGGCCATGTTGGTGGCGACGGTGACGGCGCCAAACTGGCCGGCGAGGGCGATGATGCCGGCCTCGCGCTCGTGGTGCTTGGCGTTGAGCACTTCGTGCTGGATGCCGCGGCGCTCGAGCAGGCGGCTGAGCTTCTCGCTGGCCTCGATGCTCACCGTGCCGACGAGCACCGGGCGGCCCACGGCGTGGACCGCGGCGATCTCCTCGACGATGGCGGCCCACTTCTCCGCGTCGGTGCCGTAGATCAGGTCGCCGTTCTCGTCGCGGCGCAGGGGCCGGTTGGTGGGCATGGGCACCACGTCGAGGCCGTAGATTTTCATGAACTCGCCGGCCTCGGTGAGCGCGGTGCCGGTCATGCCGGCCAGCTTGCCGTAGAGGCGGAAGAAGTTCTGGAAGGTGATGGTGGCGAGGGTCTGGTTTTCTTCCTTGATGCGCACGCCGTGGGAGGCTTCCTTGGCCTCGACGGCCTGGTGGAGGCCATCGCTCCAGCGGCGGCCGTGCATGAGACGGCCTGTGAACTCGTCGACGATGATCACTTCGCCGTCGCGGATCACGTAGTCCACGTCCAGCTTGTAGAACTCCTTGGCCTTGAGGCCGGCCTCGATGTAGGGCGGCCAGTCCATGTTGCGGCCGTGGTAGATGTTGTCCACGCCGAGGAAGCGCTGGGCGTTGCGGATGCCGCGCTCGGTGAGCGAGCTGGAGTGGTCTTTGAGGTTGAAGGTGTAGTCGCAGTTGGCGAGCACGTGCTCGCGCTTGGCCTCGTCGCGGGGCATGTGCTGGGCGTTCACGCCCTTGAGCTGGTTGACCATGCGGTTGGCGGTGTAGTAGCGGTCGCTCGATTCCTCGGCGGGGCCGCTGATGATGAGCGGCGTGCGGGCCTCGTCGATGAGGATGTTGTCCACCTCGTCCACGATGCCAAACTGGAGGGGCCCCTGGGCCTGCTGCTCCAGGCTGTCCTTCATGTTGTCGCGCAGGTAGTCGAAGCCAAACTCGTTGTTGGTGCCGTAGGTGATGTTGCAGGCGTATTGGGGCTGGCGGCCGCTGGGGTCCATGTCGCTCTGGATGGCGCCCACGGTGAGGCCGAGCGACTCGAACATGGGCGAGTTCCAGTCGCGGTCGCGCTGGGCAAGGTAGTCGTTGACGGTGACGACGTGCACGTGGCCACCGCCCAGGGTGTTGAGGTAGGCGGGCAGGGTGGCCACCAGTGTCTTGCCTTCGCCGGTGACCATTTCGGCGATCTTGCCCTGGTGCAGGATGATGGCGCCGATGAGCTGCACGTCGTAGGGGCGCATGCGGAACGGCGGCCGGTAGTCGGGGAAGAGCTGGCGCAGCTCGGCGTAGAAGCTGGCGGGCAGCATGATCTGGCCGAGCGGCGCGCCGGCGTCGAGCTGGGAGCGGGTGGCCTCGAAGAGCGTGCGGCTGGCGGCGCTGAGGGTGGCGGGGTCGAAGGCGTGCTCGGGCTTGAACACGCAGCACATGCCGATGCGGCGGTCGCACGCCTCGCGGGCCACGGCAAAGGCCTCGGGCAGCACGTCGTCGAGCGTTTCGCGGCCGTGCTGCACGCGCTGGCGGAAGTCGTCGGTCCTGGCGCGCAGCTCGGCGTCGTCCAGGAGCACCATGGTGGCTTCGTGGCCGTTGATCTCGTCCACGATGGGGCACAGGTCGCGGATGGCGCGCTCGACGCGGGTGCCGCCGAGGAAGAACTTGAGCACGCGGTTCACCGCGCGGCCGATCACCACGGGCGCGGCGTCGAGCGCCTCGCTGGCCTTCTCGCCGAACCGCTTGAGGAAGCTGTCGCCGCCGCTCGCCTCGGCGAGGGCCATCTGCTGCGCCTCTTGTGCCACGGAACGCGGTCGGCCATCGGAGGCTTTCGGACGCGGGGTCGGCCGCCGTTTCTCTGCCTTTGCCATGGAGCAGGTTGCCTATCTCAATTCGGTCGCGCGCGGCGACTCGCGGGGGTCTTGCACGTCACTTCGCGGGCACCTTGCCCAGGCCGGCCGGCAGCGTGGCGGGCACGGCCACATCCAGCGTGGTGTCTTTGCCAGCCACCACCTCGACGCCGCCGAGGCGCGGGTCGAACACGTAGCCCAGACGGCTCCACGCGTCGCCCTGGAGGCGCAGCCGCTGCCACACGCGCAGGCCCTTGCGCGGCTTGTGCCACACGTCGCTCATCCACACGAAGGGCCACGTCTCCACCCGCCAGATGGCCTCGCCGCCCTTGCTGGCGTAGAAGGCCCGGTCGCGGGTCAGTTCCACCAGCACCACGGCCCGCTGCCGCGTGCCGTGCACCCACAGGGGGCGCACCTTGTCGATGAATCGCGACACCTTGGTAAGCTTCGTCACGCGGTCAATGAGCTTGTCGACCCGCAGCTTCGTGCGGATGATCTTGGCGCGTTCCTCGTCGGAGACCGCCTGGCCTTCCTCGAGGTATTGCTCGATGTCGAACCGCTGCGTGGCGATGGCGCCCGTGGCGGGCTCGAGGTCGTACACGGCCTGGCCGGCCTCGCCGCGCACGCGCAGCACCACGCCCTCGATGCGGCCCGCTTTGGTCTCCACGGCCAGGTCGTAGGTGCCCGGCTTCAGATTGTCCACCACGTAGCTGCCTCGGGCTTCGTCCAGGCGGCCCCAGTGGGTCTTGTCGAGCAGCTTCATTATGGTGGGCGGCACGCGCTCCACGGCGCCCACACGCACGGCCCTGCCCGCAGGCGTGAGCTTGCCCACCACGCGCCCCGTGCCCGCGGGGGCGGCGGCGCACAGTCCCATCGCCAGGACGATGCTCATCAGGCCTTTCCGCATCGTGCGCTCCTTGCATGGATTGGGGCGGGCCAAGAGCGGCCCGCCCCACCATTATGCGGCATTTGGCCCGGGAATTCAACGGCCCGAGGCCGCTGCTCCGGCAGGGAAGGAGCGGGGGAGGAAACCCTTTTTCAGGAAAAGGGCTTTCCTCCCCCACACCCCCTCCTTCCGAAAACCTCCTTATTGGGCACGAGGCATTCGCTGCCGAGCGAATGCCCCGCGCCCATGTAAGGGTTCTTG
>JADHXT010000107.1 GCA_016782825.1 Candidatus Brocadiia bacterium
ACCGACGGTGCGCTCACCATCGCCGAACGCGAGGGCAACGCCAACGTGCTCGTGCGCAAGGGCACCCGGCTCGGTGCCATCCTTCGTGCGAAAGAGGCCACGGCCGCCGCTGCGGCGGCGAGAGAGCTTCTGGCCGGCCTCGAGTGATGAGCCCGTACCTGCCCTTGCAAGAAACACCCCTCCCCAGGTAGTATAATAGGGTGGAAATCCTTTGAGCTTCAACGGTTGCGTATGCCCGCGGTGAACTACTACGAACTCCTCGGCGTCCCCCCCGATGCCGCCCCCGACCAGATCGAGGCGGCCTTCAAGCAGCGCGCGCGCAAGTACCACCCGACGCTCCATCCCGGCGACCAGGCCGCCGCGCTCGTCTACCACCAGCTCTGCACCGCGTTCCGCGTGCTCAAGAACCCCGCCACGCGCAGCCAGTACGACCTTCAACTCCGCCGCTCCGCTGCTCCCACACCAAGCGCCGCGCCCCGCACGCCGAGCGCCCAGCCTTCGAGGGCCTTCCGGCCGCCATCGAGCCGGTCGCCCGTCCAGAAGGGGCACGTCGCCGACGTCTCCGCCACGACCGCGGCGGCACGCGTGGCGTCCGGTGCCAGCCAGTCGCGGGCGGCACTCCCGCATCGCCGGCGCACGACCGCCCTGATGCGGGCGCGACACGCCATCGAGTTTGCCAAGCGCGTGCTCTGGTGGGGGCTGTCGGCCGCCGTCCACGTGATGCTCATCTGGATCCTGGCGCGCTGGCCCTACGTGGGACAGGCCGTGGAACGGGTGGTGCTGCCCATCGACATCGGCATCCGCCCCCTCGTGGAGCCGGAGCCGCTCGATATCGGCCACGAGATCATCCCCGAAGAGCCCGAGGACATCGCTGTCGAGGAAGTGCAGCCCGACGCCGTCGAGCCCGACCCCCTGGCCCTGAACGAGGCCGAGCGCGAGGCGGCCCTCGCCGTGGTGGCCGTGGAAGGCGGCCCGTATCGCATGCGCTCGGCGGCAGGACGGGCCAAGGCCATGCAGGGAGGCGGCGCCACCAGTGGCTCGGAGAGCGCCGTGAGCGCAGGCCTCCAGTGGCTCAAGGCACACCAACTGTCCACCGGCGCCTGGAAAGCCGACCGCGAGGAGACCCGCTGGGCCAACGTGGGCCTCACCGGCCTGGCCACCCTCGCCTTCCTCGGCGCCGGCCACACTCACCACAAGGGCAACTACCGCCGCACCGTGGGCGCGGCCCTCGCCTACCTCAAGAGCCAGCAGGGCACCGACGGCTCCATCTGCTTCCGCCACCAGGAGCGGCGCCCCGGCCAGATGTATCTCCACGGCATCGCCACCCTCGCTCTGGCTGAGGCCTACGCCATGACCAAGGACCCCTTGCTGCGCGAGGCGACCCAGCGCGCCGTGGACTTCCTGCTCGAGACGCAGAACTCGACAGGCGGCTGGCGCTACTACGCCACGTCCAGCGACGCCGACAGCTCCATCGCCGGCTGGATCGTCATGGCCCTGCGTTCGGCCCGTTACGCCGGCCTCGAGGTGCCCGAGAAAGCCTTCGACGGCGCCCGCAAGTTCTTCGCCTCCGTCACCGACAAGGCCAGCGGAGCCACGTCGTACATGGTGAACATGCCGCCCAGCTCGCCAGCCCTCATCGCCGTGGGCCTGCTGTGCAACCAGTACCTCGGCATCGACCGCGACGACCCCTACATCGTCCGCGCCGGCATCCTCATCAACAAGTTCCCCGCCGAATGGATGGACACCAAGAACCCCGTCGACATCGAGAACATGCCGAAGACCCACCCCGCTGCCAACAGCTACTACTTCTGGTACTACGCCAACCTGGCCCTCCACCAGCGCCGGGGCGAGGCGTGGGAACAGTGGCATCCGCAAGTGCGAAAGACCCTCATCGGAGCCCAGGTGAAGAAGGGCAGCGAACAGGGAAGCTGGCCGCCCTACTCCCGCTGGGCGCGCGTGGGTGGCCGCGTGTACTCCACCGCCCTCGCCGTGCTCACTCTCGAGGTCTACTACCGCTACGCGCCGATCTACAGGGAAGTGGTGGACAAGGTGCTCGCCGCCTACGGCCGCGCTCTCACCTCCTACAATGAGTTCTCCACGCTCGCCCGACGCCGCGACAGCAGGGCCATCGAGCTCCGCGAGGAGGCCATGGCCGACCTCGAGGCCTACCTCCGACTCTCCACGCCCGAGGACGGCAAGCCCACCCACAAGCGCCGAGCCAAGGCCACACGCCTCCTCATCACCCTCCATCGCCATGCCGAGGACTACCCGAAGACTATCGCCCTCCTCCGCTCCCTGCCCAAAGCGTTCCCCGAGCTCGTCAAGGAGCCCGCCCACACCCGCACCATTGCCGACCTGTATCTCACCCAGGCCCGCAAGCTGGCCAAGCTGGGCAACACCACGGCATCCCAGAAGGCCGAAGCCGAGGCCATGAAGCTCTACTACGAGCTGGTGCATGCCGACCCGCAGAAGAATGCCGCCCTCGAGCTCTGGCTCGCCGAACGCACCTTCGAGCAGCAGGACTGGGACCGCGCCGTCGACCTCTACAAGCAACGCGCCAAGCGCTACGAGCAGCGCCAGCGCAAGGACGAGCGCAACGCCCTCGCCCACACCTACCGCCGCATCATCGCCTGCTACGGCAATCTGCGACGCCACCGCCTGGCCGCGCTCTGGCTCGAGCGACTGGAGAAGCTCCTCGGGCCCACCCTCACCATCCGCCGCGAGCGGGCCGCCCTCGCCGTCCGCCTCGGCCGCTACACCGAGGCCCGCCGCGTCTACGAGTCCATCGTCCCTGCCGTCAAGCAGTGGAGCCCCGAGTATTGGCAGGCACGGTACGACGTGTTCCGCATGATGATTGAGGAAGGCCGCGGTGCCGACGTGGCGCGCCGCATCGACACCCTGGCCGCCCGCCGTCCCGACCTCGGCGGCCCCGAATCGCGGCGGCGCCTGCTCGCGCTCCGCCGCCAGGCCGTTCAGCCGCGCTAGCCCACATGGCCCCTTCTCCCCGAGGCGCGCATGGGTCAACCCACGTCCCCTCAGCCCGCCAAGCTCCTCTGTGGCATGCTCGCCCAGCGCGAGGAGTGGTTCGCGTCCGCCGAGGAGAAGCTGGCCGCGGCGTTTGGCCCCATCGACCTCGCCAGCGACCTCATCCCCTTCGACTTTACGGACTACTACACGCCCGCGATGGGCACCGGCCTGCTCCGCAAGTTCGTCACCTTCGACGCGCTCGTCGCCCCCGACCGTCTGGCCGCCACCAAGCTCGCCACCAATGCCATCGAGGAGGAGCTTGCCGTCCGCCTCGGAGCCGCCGTGCCGCGCCCCGTGAACCTCGATCCCGGCCTCCTCGATGGCTCCCGCCTCATTCTCGCCACCACCAAAGACAACGCGCACCGCATCTACCTCCGCGACGGCATCTACGCCGAGATCACCCTCACCTACAGGAAGGGCGCGTGGACGCCTGCCCCGTGGACCTATCGCGACTATCAGAGCAAGGCGTACCACCAGTTTCTGACGACGGCCCGCGCCCTGTATCGCGCGCAGGCGAGGAAGATAGGACCCATAGGACCGATACGACAGATAGGGCAGGGCTAAGCCCTACGCTTGAGTCGGCCTCCTCCGTCCTATCTGTCGTGTTTGTCCTATCCGTCCTATCCTCTTGAGAGCCATACCATGCGCCATCTCTCCCGGGCACTGGCCCTGCTGCTCCTCGTCGGCTCGTGCGCTGCTGCCGGCACGTTCACCTTCGGCAACGGCCCGCTGCGCCTGACCTTTGACGACGGCAGCGGCGCCCTGCTGGGCATCGCCTTGCAGGGAGCGCCGCTCGCGAAGGTGCCGCCCGGCCGCTCGCCCTCGACGTTCGGCGTCGGGCCAAAGGGCAAGGTGAAGTGGCTCGAGCAGCTCGGCCATCCGCGCCAGGTGGTGAAGCGCACGCAGCCCAGCGACCACGTGCTTGAGCTGACCATTCGCATCGGCGACTACGAGCTCATCGAGCGCTACACCCTCGACGCCGCCCTGCCGCGCCTCGACCGCTCCGCCGCCCTCACCTACCGCGGCAAGGACACGCCGAAGCTCCGCGGCCTGGCCTTCAAGACCACGGGCATCATTGCCCCAGGCGATGGCTTCTACCGCTTCCCCGGCAAGTGGCCACCGACCAGCCATCCCTTCGCCGAGATGAAGCCCGGCACCCAGCGCCACGGCCGCGGGTCAATCAGCCCGCTCCTCGTGCAGATCGCGCCGAAGCGATGCCTGCTCTTCGCCTCGATGGCCACCGACACACCGTCCGTGCAGGTCACGGAAGACAAGGGCCAATTGGAGGTGGCCCAGGGCATCCAGGCCGCAGGCTACCTGCGCCCCAACGAGCCGCAGCACATCGGCTCCGTAACCATGCAGGTGGTCGAGGCCAGCTACTGGGACGCGCTGCCAAGGCTGTGGGACTGGATGGACAGCGTGGGCCTCAAAGTGCCCGCCGACCGCCCCGAGTGGGTGCAGGACGCCATCCTCTACGAGTTCCACCCCGGCGGCACCATCGGCAGCAACTGGACCGACCTCGGTGGCTTCAAGGCCGCTGCCGAGAAGCTGCTGCCCGTGGTCAGGGACCTCGGCTGCACGGCCATCTGGATTCAGCCCATCGAATACCGCAGCCCCTACTGGCCCCTCGACTACTACCGCTTCATGGACGGCCTCGGCACCGCCGACGAGTACAGGGCTCTCGTGAAGGCCGCGCACGACATGGGCTTCAAGGTCATCCAGGACATCGTGCCCCACGGCGGCGCCCCCCAGGCCGTGCACAACCAGAAGCACCCGGAGTTCATGCTCCGCCGCGAGGACGGCACCACACTGAGCTACTGGCTCAACGACTTCGCCCGCCCCGACTGGCAGGACACCATCGGAAAGGTCGCCGCGCACTACGTCCGCGAGTATGGGGTGGACGGCTACCGCATCGACGCCTGCTATGGCAGCAAGGAGCTGAACTGGGACCCGAAGATCCCCTACGCCCGCGCCAGCCACGCCAAGCTGAAGGGCGGGCTGGAGATGGTGCAGCGCATCCGCGACGAGACGCGCAAGCTCAAGCCGAAGGACGGCGCGGTGCTCGCCGAGGTCGAGAGCGCCCGACACGCGGCGGTGAGCGACTTCCAGTACGACTTCGGCCTCTGCTACCACGTGCTGCACCAGTGGCGCAAGATGCCCGCCGCCGAGTTCGTGCCCCTCCTTCAGGACTACCTCGAGGAGCAGAAGTACACCTATCCGCGCGGCACCCTCTTTCTGCGGCACATCGAGAGCCACGACAGCCTGCACTCGCAGGGCTGGTACGGCGGCGGGGGCATGCGCGCGCTCTACGCCCTCACCGCCTGGATTCGGGGCGTGCCGCTCCTCTACCTTGATCAGGAGATCGGCCACAGCTTCGCGCTCCGCGAGATCAACCGCATCCGCAGGAAACTGCCCGAACTCTCTCGCGGCGAGGCCTTCTATCGAGCCGTCAAGTGCGACCAGCCCACCGTATTCACTTGCCTGCGCAAGCTCGGGGACGAGCAGAGCATCGTGGCCATCAATCTCGGCCGCGAGACGGTCAAGACGGAGCTCGCTTGGCCGGGCGGGAGCGCCGCGCGGGAGCTTCTGCCGCTTGAGCACACGGTCGTGCCACACATGCCACTCAGTGGCCCTGGCGCCATCCGACGCATCGGCCGTTCAGACTGGGTCGCCAGTGAGGTCAACGACCCAGGCGCGTTCCCGGGTGCCACTCACTGGTTCGTGGACACCATCGAGGGCCGCTTGGCCGACACGTTCCGCGTCCGTCGCTGCGCTGCGCCACCACAGAAGGGCTCGTCGATCTACTGGCGTCCCCAGGGTACTAATGTGCTCTGGGCACACGACACACTGCCCCTGCATCCAAGCGTCCAACGTGTCCTGGCCTCCAGCCTGGACAGGCTGGCGATCACGGAGTTCAAGGGCAGACCACCCGTCGGCCTCCGCCTCGTTGAGCGCCGCAGTAACAAGGAGGGGCTGTTTCTCACCGGGTACGAGGGAGCGAACCTGATCCACTGGCAAGGAACGTCGTTCCCCGCGTTCGTCATCACGCCCGTGCAAGCGTACGGCGCCATGCTCCGCGTCGTCGGCCCCGACTACATCGTCACCAACCGCCACTACACCCTCGTGCTGCGCCGCCAGGGCGGGGTGATCCGCGAGCTGATCGCCGGCGACCGCGTGCTCGTCAACGACCACGATCTCTACGGCGACCAGGCGTACTTCGCACTCCACCGCGACCGCCGCATCGCCGCCAGCAACGACGTGGAAAACGGCATCCGCATCTGGACGGACAAGGACGGCCTGCATCTCGCCTTCGAGGGACAGCTCCGCGGCTTCAACCGCTTCTCGCTCAAGCGCCCGCCCCTGTGGTTCCGCAACGAATATGTGTTCAGCGACAAGCCGAGCTTCCAGCAGCGCTGGGCCTTCCGCACGGAGAAGACTTTCAAGGATCAGATGGCCTTCCTCTCGGCCATCTGCATGGTGCCCGACGCCACGCACTTCCGTTTCCTGCGCGACGGCAAGCTCATCGCCGACGCGGCCATGGGCGACCCGTCGCAGCGCCACGGCGAGACGAAAGGCACGCCGCCACCCACGCGGATCGAGTTCCTCGCGGGCGACCGCCTAGCGTGGGCATTGGCCCTCCGCAAGGTGCCCGCAGGCTACGCCGGCAACGTGTTTGTCCACGGCCGGCAGTTCTTCATCACCCTACTCGACGGTCGGGCATCGGCGATGGCACAGGGCCGGTGGTACGAGTTCGAGGCCGAGTGGCAGCCGGTGCCGAAGTAGCGCCGCCGCAGCGGTCTCGCCTCCTCTTGCATTCCCGGCATCGATCCGCTAGAATGCCGATCAGGAAATGACAGGAGAGACAGGATGTCTGCCGTAGCAGCCTGCGCGCTGGATGCCAGCGTTCTGGTGCTCAACAAGCTCTATATGCCCATCCACATCGTGAGCGCTCGGCGCGCCTTCGCCCTGCTGTGCCGCGAGGTGGCCGAGGTGCTGTTCGTCGAGGACGACCGCTTCGAGGCCTATGACTTCGAGAGCTGGTGCGAGCTGTCGGCTCTGCGCGATTCCATGGCCGACGACGACGACGACTACGTGCAGACCGTCCGCATCGAGGTCCGCGTGCCCAGGATCGTGCGGCTCCTCCTCTACGACCGGCTGCCCGCGCGCGCCGTGAAGTTCAACCGCCGCAACATCTACGCCCGCGACGACAGCCGCTGCCAGTATTGCGGCAAGCGCTTCCACACGAGCGAACTCAGCCTGGACCACGTGGTGCCTCGCTCTCGCGGCGGCGGCTCCACGTGGAGCAACCTGGTGTGCTGCTGCGTGGCCTGCAACACCCGCAAGGGCGGGCGCCTTCCCGTCGAGGCCCACATGCACCTCATCCGCAAGCCCTTCAAGCCGCGCCGCTCGCCGCTCATCCGCCTGCGCATCCGCAACGACAAGTACCGCACCTGGCGCCACTTCGTCGACGAGGCCTACTGGAACGTCGAACTCAAGTAGCGCGCCGCGGCGCCTTCCACGCCAGCAAAACGGCCGTGCCTCTCTCGCACCCCCCCATCGCATACGTCGCGCGAGCTAAGCGGATTTGCACCAAGACGGAATTCTGGTATGATTTTAAGCTCCGTAGTGTGTTGACCCGCACGTCCATCAATCCGTAGTGGTTTTCATCGGGACGGCCCCGCACACACTGTGACGCCGGGCGGCTCCCGAGACTGGCCCAGGAGACTATTGAATGGCCAAGAAGGTGACGAAGAAGAAGGTGAAGCACGTCTATTCCTTCGGCGGCGGCAAGGGCGAAGGCAAGGCGCAGATGAAGAACCTGCTTGGCGGCAAGGGCGCCAACCTGGCCGAAATGGCCAGCCTCGGCGTGCCCGTGCCGGCCGGCTTCACCATCACCACCGAGGTGTGCACCCACTTCATGCACGCCAAGGGCACGTACCCCGCCGGCCTCCGCGACACCGTGGCCAAAGCCATGACCCAGGTGGAGAAGGTGATGGGAACCCGATTTGGCGACGCGGCCAATCCCCTCCTCATCTCCTGCCGTTCGGGCGCCCGCCAGAGCATGCCGGGCATGATGGAAACCGTGCTCAACATCGGCCTCACCACCCAGACCATCCCTGGCCTGATCAAGAAGACGGGCAATCCCCGTTTCGTGTGGGACGCCTACCGCCGTCTCATCACCATGTACTCCGACGTGGTGATGGAGAAGAGCGCCGGCTTCGAGCCCAAGGAAGGCCACGGCATCCGCCACCAGCTCGAGGCCGAGCTCGCCAAGATGAAGAAGGCCCGCGGCGTGACGCTTGACACCGACCTGACCGCCGAGGACCTCGAGGAATTGTGCGGCATCTACCGCGCCAAGGTGAAGACCGTGCTCGGCACCGCCTTCCCCGATGACGCGGTCGCCCAGCTCTGGGGCGGCATCAGCGCCGTCTTCCAGTCGTGGAACGGCAAGCGCGCCAATTCCTACCGCCGCATCGAAGGCATCCCGGACGAATGGGGCACCGCCGTCAACGTGCAGGCCATGGTGTTCGGCAACATGGGCGACAGCTCGGCCACCGGCGTGGCCTTCACCCGCAACCCCGCCACCGGCGAAAACAAGTTCTACGGCGAGTGGCTCGTCAACGCCCAGGGCGAAGACGTGGTGGCCGGCACCCGCACGCCCAGCCCGCTCAATGAAGATACCCGCACCGACGGTACCGAGGGTCTCGCGAGCCTCGAACAGGGCATGCCCGTCCTCTACAAGCAGCTCGTGGGCATCCGCAACAAGCTCGAGAAGCACTACCAGGACATGCAGGACCTCGAGTTCACCATCCAAGAAGGCAAGCTCTGGCTGCTCCAGACCCGCGTGGGCAAGCGCACCGGCCCCGCCGCCGTCCGCATGGCCGTGGAGATGCAGAAGAGCCGCCTCATCGGTATCGAGACCGCCATCTCGCGCGTCAAGCCCGAGCAGCTCGATGAACTCCTCCACCCCATCGTCGACCCGGCCGCCGAGAAGGCCGCCACGCCCTTCTGCAAGGGCCTGCCCGCCGGCCCCGGTGGGGC
The DNA here is from genome assembly GCA_016782825.1 of Candidatus Brocadiia bacterium. Classification (GTDB taxonomy): domain Bacteria; phylum Planctomycetota; class PUPC01; order DSUN01; family DSUN01; genus BS750m-G60. The sequence goes on from JADHXT010000107.1 coordinate 9,070, forward strand.
CTTCGGCAAGGTGGTGTTCACCGCCGACGACGCGGTGGCCTGGCACGCCAAGGGCGAGAAGGTCATCCTCGTCCGCGAAGAGACCAACCCCGAGGACGTGGAAGGCATGCGGGCCGCCGAGGCCATCCTCACCGCTCGCGGCGGCATGACCAGCCACGCGGCCCTCGTGTGCCGCGGCTGGGGCAAGTGCTGCATCGTGGGCGCCGGCGGCATCGAGGTGGACCTCGCCAAGAAGACCTTCAGCGCTGGCGGCGTCACCATCGCCGAAGGCGACGTCATTACCCTCAACGGCACCAAGGGCCTCGCCTACGAGGGCGAGCTCGACATGATCGTCGGCACCGAAGAGAACCTCTACTTCACCGCCTTCATGAAGCTCTGCGACAAGGTGCGCAAGCT
>JADHXT010000108.1 GCA_016782825.1 Candidatus Brocadiia bacterium
CGCTCGTCGGTGGCCTCCACCCGCACAAACCGCGCGTCGGCCGGCGGACGGTAAGCCGCCTCCGTCACAGGCGAGCCGTCCTCATGGAAGCAGTGCCCCCCGCGCGGGCCGTCGCACACGAAGCTGATGTGCGCCACGGGCGACGTGCGCGCGTGCACCGCGCCCTCCTCCACCCACACCGCCTCGAACGCCGGCCCGCACGAGGCATAGAACCGCCCGGCCCGCACCGCGGCCACCACGGCCTCGGCCGTGCGCTCGGCCGCCTTGACCATGATCCAGCCCTGGAACGCATCGTGGGTGGCACCGTGCGCGTCGTCCACGGCCACGCCGAACAGCCGCCGCCCCTGGCTCAGCAACTCGTCCCAGTGCACCGCCGACGTGCCCTTGCCGATGCCCCGCAGGCAGGTGGTGTTGAACACCTCGATGCCGTGGTAGCCGTGGAGCACCTCCAGGTCGCGGCTCGTTTGCCCACACCAGTAGGGATGCGCCACGATCACGGGCGCGCCAGTGGCGGCCAGGGCGTCGATGAGCGTCTGCGCGTGCTGCGCCTCGGGGGGCCGGAAGCCTGCCGGCAGGCCGACGGCCACGATGTGGGCCTGGGTGCCGCCGGTGGGCATGGGGGCGTGGGCCTCGATGCCGCGCAGCACCACCAGCGGGCCGGGCTCGAGGGCCTCCACGTCGGCCACCACGCCGTGGTCGGTGAGGGCCAGGAAGTCGTAGCCCCGCTCGGCATAGGCCGCCACACGCTGCTGCGGCTCCACCACGCCGTCGGAGGCGGTGGTGTGGACGTGCAGGTTGCCCTTGAGCCATTGGCCCGGGGCGGCGAAGGGGCAGTCGAACTCCATGGCAGCATCCTCATCAGTGGCGCGAGCGCGGCAGTGCGAACGACGCACCAGCGTACACAACGGCCGCCCGGACCGCAAGTGGGGCCAACGGGCGAATCCGGCTTGCAATTGCTGCCCTAAGCGCTATAATGATGTATCTTTGCGGTGTTTCCACGCCCAGGCTCACTTGCCCCACGGGAAAAGCGAGGCCCAATGACCATGCCCGAATCGAACACAGCCGAGCAGGACCTCCAGCAACTGCTCCTCGACGGCCCGAACGACATCGACAGCTTCCTCCAGCTCCGCTCCGTGCAGGCACAGTCGGCCGCCAGACGGCACGAGCTCGAGACCCTGGTGGTCGAGCTGGCCGAGAACCCCGCCCTGGGCGATACCAAGCTCGGCAAGGCCGCCGCCGCGCTCGCCGTCGGCGTGGGCCTCTGGGCGCTCGGCCGCATCGAGGACGCCCTGGCCGCGCTGGCCGCCGCCTCGGGCTTCGAGGCCGACTACTTCGTGGGCCGCTGCTACCTCGAGGCCGGCTTCTACGACCGCGCCGCCGAGGCCCTGCGCTCGGTCACCCGCGCCAAGGCCGCCACCAAGTACGTGGGCGCCCTGGCCCGCGCCGAGGCCATCGCACGAGGCGGCGACCCCGCCACCGCCCTCGCCGAGCTCAAGGCCCTGGCCAAAGACCACAAGGACGACCCGCGGGTGCCCTATCTCATGGGCATCTGCCACGACCTCGCGGGCCGGCACGACGACGCCATCGCGGCCTACGAGAAAGCCATCAACATCGACCCCACCTTCGCCCACGCCATCTTCCGCCTCGGCTTCAACGCCGCCCTCCGCGGCGACGACCAAAAGGCCCGCGAGCACTACGAAGCCATCGTCGACGACTCCCCCGTCTACATCAACGCCCTCATCAACCTCGGCTGCCTCTACGAAGACCTTCGCGACTACGAGAAGGCCATCGAGTGCTTCCGCCGCGTGCTGCGCATGCACCCCACCCACCTGCGGGCCCGCCTCTACCTCAAGGACGCCCACGCGTCGCTGGACACGGTGTATGACGAGGGCCGCCAGCGCGAGCTCGACCGCCAGAGCAAGCTGCTCGCCATCCCCATCACCGACTTCGAGCTCACCGTCCGCGCGCGCAACTGCCTCCAGCACATGAACATCTACACCCTGGGCGACCTGGTGAGCCACACCGAGGAAGAACTCCTGGCGTGGAAAAACTTCGGCGACACCTCGCTCCAGGAAATCAAGGAGATGCTCACCGTCCGCAACCTGCACCTCGGGCAGACCCGCGATGAGTGCCTCGAGATCCCCTCGGCCGACGAGCTCCTCGCCGGGGAAGTGCCCGACCACGGCGGCCCGGTGGATGAGGCCGTGCTCCTCACCCCCATCTCCGACCTCAACCTCTCGGTGCGCAGCCGCAAGTGCATGGAGCGCCTGGGCATCGCCACCGTCGGCCAGCTCGTCGCGCACGCCGCCGACGAGCTGCTGGCCAGCCGCAACTTCGGCCGCACCTCGCTCGTGGAAATCGCCGAGAAGCTCACCCAGCTTGGCCTCACGCTCTCCGAGCCCGAGCCGCCCGAAGGCGAAGGCGGCGAGGACGAGGCCGAGCCCGAATTCGACGCCCTCGCCCCGGAAGCACCGCCCGAAGATCTCGAAGAGCCCGAACCTGCGGAGGACGAGGCCCCGGCTGACGACGAGGCCGACGACCCCGATGCCGAATGACGCCCTGCTCGTCCACACCTGCTGCGCCCCGTGCCTCGGCGGCCTGCTCGAGCCGCTCCGCGAGCGCGACACCATGTTCACCGCCTTCTTCCACAACCCGAACATCCATCCGCTCATCGAGTTCCGCCGCCGGCTCAAAGCCGTGCACCTGATGGCCGACGGCGAGAAGTTCCCCCTCGTGGCCCACGCCGACTACGGCCTCGAGGCCTTCCTCGACGCCGTGGGCGCCGACCGCGCCGCCCCGGCCCGCTGCCGCGCGTGCTACGCGCTTCGCCTCGAGGCCACGGCCCGCCACGCCGCGGCCCACGGCTTCGCCGCCTTCACGTCCACGCTCCTGGTGAGCCCGCAGCAGATGCGCGACGTGGTGTGCGAGCTCGGCCATGCCGCCGCCACACGCCACGGCGTGGCCTTCGACGATACCGACCATCGCTCGCGCCACCGGGCCGGGCTCGACTTCGCCCGCCGCCACCAGCTCTACCGCCAGAAATACTGCGGCTGCGTGTTCAGCGAATACGACCGCTACCGCAACACCACCAAGCACGTCTATCAACCGCACGCTGTGTGAGGGACCGATGAGGCATAGGCGGCGTCATCCAGTGCTCGTGGCGATGCTCGGCGCAGGCATCGTGGTGGCCCTCGCCCTGCTGCCCTCGTGCGCCAGGCAGGTGGAGCCCACGCACCACGTGGTGCGCGCCATCGCTCAGGACGGCTCGCCCCGGCTGGCCCGCGTGCTGCTCATGAACCGCCGCGAACGATTCACCCTCAGCGCCGCCGCGCCCTGCACCGTGTACAACGCCGTAAACGAGGACCCGCTGCTCGAGCTGCGCTCCATCGCCACCACCACCGTGCGGCCCTCGGCCAACGGCATCGCCATCGCCTCGCGCATCCTCCCCCACAAGACCCTGCGCGTGGTATGCCACCGCGACGCCGCCCTCACCGTCAACGGCGCCCGCTACCGCGGCCACCTGCTCATCCGGTGCACCCCCGCCGGCCGCCTCGACGTGATCAATGCCCTGCCCCTCGACGACTACCTCTACAGCGTGGTGGGCAGCGAGACCTACCACTCGTGGCCCCGCGCCGCCCACGAGGCCCAGGCCATCATCGCCCGCACCTACGCCCTGTGGCGCATGGCCAGCCGCAGCCACCTGCACTTCGACCTCTACGCCACCGTGGCCGACCAGCGCTACACCGGCGTGGCCAAGGAGGCCCCGAAGATCCGCGCCGCCGTGGATGCCACGGCCGGCCTCGTGCTGCTGTACCAGATGAAGGTCTTCCGCTGCTACTACCACTCCACCTGCGGCGGCCACACCGAGGCCGTCGAGCGCGTGTTTGACCAGCCGCCGCTCCTGCCCCTGACCGGCGTGGCGTGCGCCTACTGCGGCGACAGCAAGTACCACCGCTGGAGCCGCGAGATCACCGCCGACACCATCGTCGGCGCCTTCCGGCGCGCGGGCACCGATCTCGTGGGCATCCGGTCGCTCGAGGTGACGAAGCGCACGCCCATCGGCGGCGCCCAGCAGCTCAAGCTCGTGACCACCGGCGGCGGGCGCTACACCTACCGCGGCTCCGAGTTCCGCCTGGTGCTCGGCTCGCAGAAGCTGCCGAGCCCGTGGTTCACCGTGCTGGCCACCTCGAAGGGCTACCAGTTCGACGGCCGCGGCTTCGGCCACGGCGTAGGCCTGTGCCAGTGGGGCAGCCGCGGCATGGCCGCTGCCGGCCGCAGCGCGGCCCAGATTCTCCAGCACTACTATCCCGGTGCCGCGTTGCAGCGGGTGTATCGCAGCAAACGCCTCGCCCGCCCGCCGCCGGCCGAGGCGGCCGACGAACAGGGCGCCACGTGACGCCGCCACCGTTCTTTACACTGGAAGCGACCGATGGCGCGGCACGAGCGGGCTGGCTCGCCACCCCGCACGGCCGCGTCGCCACGCCGGTCTTCCAGCCCGTGGGCACCCAAGGCACCGTGAAGGGCCTGCTGCCCGCGCAGCTCGAAGACGCCGGCGTGACCATGCTCCTTGGCAATACGTACCACCTCCATCTGCGGCCGGGCGAGGCCGTGGTGGCCCGCCTCGGCGGCCTGCACCGCTTCATGGCCTGGCCCCACCCGATCCTCACCGATAGCGGCGGATTCCAGGTGTTTTCCCTCGCCAAGCTTCGGCGCGTGACCGACGGCGGCGTGGACTTCCAGAGCCACATCGACGGCAGCACGCTGCACCTGTCGCCCGAATCGGCCACACGGATTCAGAACACCCTGGGCGCCGACGTCATCATGGCCTTCGACGAGTGTGCCCCCTACCCGTGCGAGCGCGACCACGCCGAACGGGCCATGCGCCGCACGCTCGCCTGGGCACGCCGCTGCCAGCAGGCACACGAACGCGCCGCCGACCAGGCCCTCTTCGCCATCGTGCAAGGCAGCGTGTTCGACGACCTGCGCCGCGAGTGCGCCGAGCGCTTGGTGGACATGGACTTTCCCGGCTACGCCATCGGCGGCGTGAGCGTGGGCGAAGGCGACGACCTCATGTACCAGGCCCTCGACACCACCGTGCCCCTTCTGCCCGCGGCCAAGCCCCGGTACCTCATGGGGGTGGGCACTCCAGAAAACCTGCTGGAGTGCATCGAGCGTGGCGTCGATATGTTCGACTGCATCATGCCCACGCGGAACGCCCGCGGGGCGGGGGCCTTCACGCCCCACGGCAAGGTGCGGCTGCGAAACCTGCGGCACCGCGAGGACCCGCGGCCACTCGACCCGACGTGCGACTGCACCACGTGCCGCACGTTCAGCCGCGGTGCCCTGCGTCACTTTTTCATGGTGCGAGAGATGACCGCGGCGATCCTCGTCACGCTCCACAACGTGACCTTCTATCAGCGCCTCATGCGCCACGCGCGCGAGGCGATCCTGCAGGGGCGATTCGCCCCCTTCAAGGCGGCTTTTCTCGAACGCTACGCGCAAGGAGAGGATACAACACCCCAATGAACGGATTCACCATGCTGATGGCACATGCGGCCACCCTCGCCGCTGCCGCGCCCGCCGATGCCCCCAAAGGTCCCGGCCTCGCGCAGATGCTCATGCCCCTCATCATCATGTTCGCCATCATCTACTTCCTCGTCATCATGCCCCAGCGCAAGCGCCAGAAGCAGCGCTTGGGGTTGCTCCAGGCGCTCAAGAAAAACGACCGCGTCGTCACCGTCGGCGGCATCCACGGCGTGATCACCCACGTGCGCGAGCGCGAGGTGGTCGTCAAGGTGGACGACAACACCAAGCTGACCCTCAACCGCTCCGGCATCGCCCACGTGAAACGCGACGACGCCGAGGAACAAAGCTAGAACCCACGGCACCCTCTGACCGATAGACTTCGGAGAACGTGAATATGCCTCGCTTCCTGACCCGAATCGTGGACTCCCTGCCACGCGAGTCCAAGAACCTCACCTGGCGCGTGCCGCTCATGGCCTTCGCCATCGTGCTGGCCCTGCTCATCTTCTTCCCCTTCCGCGACGCCCCCTTCGCGGTCACGGTGGTCAAAGACACCTACCGCCGCGGCAAGCCCGACCCCGAGCTGCGCCACGTGGTCTCCCACACCGTCACCAACCGCTGGGTGTGGCTCACCAGCTTCTTCCACTACAAGGTGGAGCGGGAGCTCGCCGTCAAGGACCTGCCGCCTGAAGGCGGCCGCGCCATGAAGGAGCGCACGCTCCAGATCCGCTCCCGCGGCCTCAACCTGGGCCTCGACCTCCGCGGCGGCAGCGAGCTGCTCTACCGCATCCAGGTGGACGACGACACCAAGAAGACCACCACCTCGCAGCAGATGAAAGGCGTGATCCAGCGCCGCATCGACGCCAGCGGCCTCCGCGAGCCCCGCATCCAGGTGCAGGGCACCGACCGCCTGCTCATCCAGCTCCCCGGCCAGGAGGCCGCTCAGCTCACCTACATCAAGCGCGTGATCGAGGACATGGGCCACCTCGAGTTCCGACTCGTCGCCGCGGAGGACTCTTCCGCCTGGAAGGACTTCGTGGCCACCGGCCGCGCCAAGGCCCCCGACGGCTACACCACCTACGAGCTCCGCTCGCTCAAGGAAGGGGAGGAGGAGGTCGAGAAGGAGACCGTCCTCATCAGCAACCAGGTGGCCGGCGACCTCACCGGCGAGTTCATCGGCGCCACCTACGTGAACACCACCGGCACCGGCGGCAGCCTCAAGCCCACGGTCAACCTCACCTTCGACTCCCGCGGCCAGCAGAAGTTTGGCCAAGTGACCGGCGAAAACATCGGCCAGCGGCTCGCCATCGTCCTCAACACCCGCCGCAAGACCGACGGCACGATCCTCGACAAGGGCAAGTGCTACTCCGCCCCCACCATCAAGAGCGCCATCTTCGGCACCGCCGAGATCAGCGGCGACTTCGATATCAGCGAGGCCCAGGCCCTCCGCACCGTGCTCATGGCCGGCAGCCTGCCCGCCCCGCTCGTGCTCGAACACGAGAACACCGTGGGCCCCGCCCTCGGCCCGGCCCTCATCAGCAAGGGCGTGAACGCCATCGCCATCGGCCTCATCGCCGTGCTCGCCTTCATGATCGCCTACTACTGGAAGGCCGGCTGCATCGCCGACTTCGCGCTGCTGCTCAACATCCTGCTCATCGTGGCCATCATGATCCTCTTCGACGCCACACTCACCCTGCCCGGCATCGCCGGCCTGCTGCTCACCGTGGGCATGAGCGTGGACGCCAACGTGCTCATCTTCGAGCGCATCCGCGAGGAAACCGGCGGCGTGACCGACAAGCCACTCCGCCTCGCCATCCGCGACGGCTACGACCGCGCCTTCTGGACCATCTTCGACGCCAACGTCACCACCCTCTTCACCGGCATCATCCTCTACTGGCGCGGCACCGGCGCCGTCAAGGGCTTCGCCGTCGTCCTCTGCGTCGGCATCCTCTGCTCCATGTTCACCGCCCTCGTGTGCACCCGCATCATCTTCGAAGTCCTCTGCTGGAAGCGCTGGCTCACCAAGCTCCCCATGCTCCAGCTCATCAAGAACACCCAGATCGCCTTCATGAGCCTCCGCGGCAAGGCCGTCGTCGTCAGCCTCATCTTCATCGCCGGCGGGCTCACCGTCTTCGGCATGCGCGGCGACGACAACTGGGACATCGACTTCAAGGGCGGCCAGCTCATCCACCTCGTCTTCGCCGAGCCCCTCGACGGCGACACACTCGCCGCCCGCCTCCACGCGTCCGGCCCCCAGTTCGCTGACGCCGAGTTCCAGCCCCTCGCCTCCGCCGCACAGGAAGGCGCCACCTTCTTCGTCGGCCACTCCGCCAAGGAATTCGTCGTCCGATTCCCCTACCTCTCCGAAGTCGCCGTCGGCTCCGACACCCTCACCCCCACCGAAACCCCCGGCACCGTCAAGGCCTCCGCCACCCTCCGCATCCCCGTCAAACCCGCCGACGTCACCCAAGCCCTCAAGACCGCCAAGCTCGTCCGCTACACCGCCACGCCCACCGGCCAGCCCGACGCCGACGGCAAGCACACCACCTACGCCGTCACCGCACTCGAACTCGACCCCGCCATCGTCCAGAAAGAACTCGACGACGCTCTCATCCAGGCCAAATACAAGCCCGTCGACCAGAAGACCGCCATCGCCACCTTCACCGCCAACGAAGTCGTCCCCAACTACCAGACCCAAGCCCCCAACGTGACCATCGACCGCCCCGTCGCCCTCGCCGACATCCGCGACGCCCTCACCGCGGCCTCCGCTCCCCACGAATACTGGGACATCCAGCCCAAGGGCAACGACGAAGGCGACGGACGCTACCGAGCCTTCGCCGTCAAATCCACCGTCACCGCACGCCGCGAACTCCGCGACCGCATCGAAGCCGCCTTCGCCTCCCAGACCCTCACCGCCGAAGTCACGCGCATCCTCAAGGACGTCCTCGCCCCCGAAGGCGTCCAGCCCCTCGAAACCACCGACGGCAAGACCACCGTCGCCGTCAACCTCACCGCACCCGTCGCCCTCGCCACGCTCCAGGCCAAGCTCGCCGAATGGAAGCTCACCGACGCCGTCGCCGCCGCACCCGACGCCACCGACGGCAAAGCCAAACGCCTCACCGTCATCCTCCCCGAAGCCAAGGTCGGCGAACTCACCCTACGCCTCACCGAAGACACCGACACCTTCGCCCTCTCCGACCCCATCCCGCGCGTCGCCAAGGTTGGCCCCGCCGTCGCCCGCGAGATGCTCCTGTGGGCCATCATCGCCATCGCCGCGGCCAGCGTCATCATCGTCGCCTACGTGTGGCTCCGCTTCGAGCGCTTCAAGTACGGCACCGCCGCCGTCGCCGCACTCATCCACGACGTCCTCATCACCATCGGACTCCTCGCCGTCTTCCAGCGCACCTTCAACCTCCCGATTGTCGCGGCGCTCCTCACCATCATCGGCTACTCCATCAACGACACCATCGTCGTCTTCGACCGCATCCGCGAAAACCTCCGCAAAGCCCGCAAGCGCGACGTCGACGCCGAAATCATCGACCACTCCATCAACCAGGTCCTCAGCCGCACCGTCCTCACCTCCATCACCACCCTGATCGCCGTCCTCTCCCTCTACCTCTTCGCTGGCGGCGTCATCCAGGACTTCGCCCTCACCCTCCTCATCGGCGTATTCGTCGGCACCTACTCCTCCATCTTCATCGCCAGCCCCCTCCTCATCCTCCACCAGACAACCCTCGAAAAGAACCGCCGCTGACCTCCCCGTAGTGCCCCCTTGAATGCAAGACAGGATCAGGCGGCATGGAGGGCGCGGTGGCGAGCCGCGGCCTCGGCCGGGGTGCGATAGTCGAGCGCCGAGTGGATCCTTTCGGTGTTGTAGTAGCGGATGAAGTCGTC
>JADHXT010000109.1 GCA_016782825.1 Candidatus Brocadiia bacterium
CCATGCCGCCTGCCATGCTGGCCGAAGCCGTGTGGAGGAATCGGCGTCGGCTCACGCCATCGTCCATGGGGTTCTCCCGTTGGCTGTGGGTCTCACGCGCCGCCATTCTACCGCAGGCGGCGGCGCCCTTGCGAACATGAGCGAAGCCGCCGCGCCATGGCGTAGCGGCTTTGAGTCGCCTCACCCAATATCTCGGCGGCGCTCAGAAGAGGCCGAGGAAACGGCTCTTGCGCTGGATGCGGAAGGTGGCTCGGCCGGAGTAGATGCGGCCCGTCCACACGCGCACGTAGGCGCGGTCGCGGCCGAGGATCTCGATTTGCTCGGTGCTGAAGGCGGGATTGCGGATCACGTAAGGGAAGTCTTCGGGCGCCTCGTACACGCAGGTGAACGAGAAGGAGCGGCCGGGGCGCAGCCACGAGCCCGGGAAGCGGAAGGTGTGGCCCACAAACGCCCCGGGAGGCAGCAGGACGAAGCGATGGCCGCGCTTCTCGGGCGCCACGCCGAACGGCTGCACGCGGTAGACCACGCGGCTGTTGCTCTCCGAGTACAGCGTGGGCCGCAAGAGCCACGGCGCCTTTCGCCCGTCCGGAGCCTGGGCGAACACCTCGAAGTAGACCGGGATGTCGCGTGCCTTCTCGCCGGGCCTGGCGCCGGACACGTTGCGAATCTTCACGTCGAGGACGAGGGGCTCATCGTGCTTGTACACCTCCTTGCTCGTGTTGATGGTGAGCTGGAGGCCGTTGCGCGGGCGCGCCTGTTGCTTCTCCATGTCCTCGAGCGAGGTGTCGCGCAGCCGATCGCCGGTGTCCTCGAAGCCCAGCAGCTTCTTGCTGGCAGACTCCTCTTTCTTCTTCCGGCCCCACCCGCAGCCCACGGGGCCGCCCGCCACCAAAGCCACGGCCAAGATCACGAGTCCGCAACGCATCCCATGCCCTCCGCAGAAAGCTCTACTGCACGGCGGCCGCGATCAGGTCGCCCACTTCGGTGGTGCTGAAGCCCATCCGGCCCGCGTTCATGGACTGCATCCTGGGCGTCACGCTGGCCACGGCGGCCTCCACGGCTTCCGCGGCCGCGCCCTCTCCGATGTCGTCGAGCAGCATGCCCACGGCCAGGATGGCGGCCACGGGGTTGATGACGTTCTGCCCGGTGTAGCGCGGCGCCGAGCCGCCCATGGGCTCGAACATGCTCACGCCGGTGGGGTTGATGTTGCCGCCGGCGGCCACGCCCAGGCCGCCCTGGATCATGGCGCCCAGGTCGGTAATGATGTCGCCGAACATGTTGCTCACCACGAGCACGTCGAAGAACTCGGGGTTCTTGATGAGCCACATGCAGGCGGCGTCGATGTGCGCGTAGTCGCGGAAGACGGTGGGGAACTCGGCGGCACCCATCTCGTTGAAGGCGCGCCACCACAGGTCGTGGGCGTAGGTGAGCACGTTGGTCTTGGCCACGAGGGTGAGCATGCCGTCGGTCTCGACCTGGATGCCGGCGTCGCTCTTCTCGAGGAGCCTGGCGGTCATGGCGCCGCGCTCGCGGTGGTCGAAGGCCACCGTGTCGCCCACGCTGCCCTCGGGGATGGCCGTCAGGTCGCTGGCGTTCACGCGGTTGACTCGGGTGGTGGCGCGGCGCTGGGTGTATTCGTAGGCCCAGCGGATGCAGCGGTCGACGCCGGGCCGTGTGTTGACCATGAGCTGGGTGGCCACTTCCTCGGGGGTGCCCTTGCGCTGGCAGCCGCCGATGCCGGAGTAGAGGCCCTCGTTGTTCTCGCGCACGAACACCATATCGATGTCGCCGGCCTCCTTGCCCTTCAGGGGGCACTCGACACCGGGGTAGAGCTTCACGGGACGGAGGTTGATGTACTGCTCGAGCTCGAAGCGGGCGCGGAGCAGCAGGCCCTTCTCGAGCACTCCCGGCGCCACCTGTGGGTGGCCCACGGCGCCGAGGTAGATCACGTCGAAGGTCCGTAGCTCCTCGAGCACGGAGTCGGGGAGCACCTCGCCGGTGCGCAGATAGCGCTCGCCGCCGAGGTCGTATTCGGTGATTTCGTAGGTGAAATCGTAGGCCTTGGAGGCGGCCTCGAGCACCTTGAGTCCCTCGCGGACGACTTCGGGGCCGGTGCCATCCCCAGGGAGAACAGCGATCTTGTACATGCGCAGACTCACTCCTGCCTCTACGGGGCGTGCGGGGCTGAATGATGGTTGGCTCACTGTACCAGAAACGCGGGGAGGGTGCAACGCAAGGGACGCTTGGGCGGGCATGGCGGCCGTTCACTTGCTCTTCGGCTCACCGTCCTTGTCCTTCTTGCCGCTCTCCTTGTGTCCGTGTGGCCTGTCTTTGTAGATAATGAAGGGGCGGTAGATGATCCGCGGCGGCGGGGGCGGAGGCGGCGGCACGGCGAGTCGGCGCCGCATCTCGCGGTTCTGCGTCTCCAGTTCATCCACCTGGGCTTCGAGCTTTTTGAGTTTGGCCTGGGCCTCCAGCGCCTCGGCACGGGCCACCTCGGCGTCGCGCGCGGCTGCCACCTGGCGAGCCTTGAACTCGCTCACGTCGCCGAAGCCGGGCGCGAGCACGGCCATGGCCTGCTGGGGCATCATCCAGCGGTCGTCGAGCTTCACGTAGCCGAGCGCCGCGCGGGCCCGTTTGTGGTTGGGGTCGAAGAGCACGGCCTGGCGGAATGCCTCCAGGGCCTTGGTCTTGAGCACCCGCTGCTGCTGGCACCACACGCCGAGGGCAACCCAGCCGTCCGCCCCGCCCCGCTCGGCCCGCGCGCGCCGTGCCACGTAGCCGCTCATGAGCGTTTCCTGCGGCGAAGCCTTCTTCTCGATGCGTGCGATCTGCTCCCGCGGGATGCGCGTGACGATGGACATGCTGCCCACCCCGAAGTCCACCACCACTTCTTTCTCGTCGGCGGACACGATGCGGCCCTGGCGCACGGTGCCATCGGCCATGTGGAGCACATCGGCCTGAGCCTGCACAGCCAGCAGCGCCGCGCAGAGGATGGTGGTGATGGAACGCATGGCGAGTCTCCTCGGAGCGTCTCCCCCAGGAATAGACGCGCCAGCCCCCCAGGCTATTCGGGCCGCGCTCACAGCGGCAGCCAGGCAAGCACGCGCTGGATTTGAGCGTCCCAGTAGCCCCACTCGTGCTCGCCGGGGCCGTCCTCGTAGGTGAGGTCGAGGCCGAGCGACAGGGCGTGGTCGCGGTAGCGGACGTTCTGGGCGTAGAGGAAGTCCTCCGTGCCACAGCACTGGTAGAGCCGAGGCTTGGGGCCGGCCGATTGCGCGACGACTTCGGCCAAGTGCAGCAGGTCGTTCCCGCTGCCGGGCAGGGTAGCGGGGTCGCCGAAGACATTCACCAGCTCGGCCGCCCACTCCGGCTCGTCGTGGATGCGGGCGGTCATATCGAGCGCCCCCGACAGGCTGGCGGCGGCCGCGAATCGCTCGGGCTGCCGCAGCGCCAGCTTGAAGGCGCCGAAGCCGCCCATCGAGAGGCCGGCCACGAAGTTCCGTTCGCGCGCGGCCGAGAGCGGGAACATCCGCCGCGCCACGCGGGGCAGCTCCTCGCTCACAAACGTCCAGTAGCGGTAGCCCACGGCCATGTCGTTGTAGAAGCTGCGGTGCACCGCGGGCATGACCACGGCCAGGGGCATATCGGCCACGTAGCGCTCGATGCTCGTGCGGCGACACCAGATCGTGTGGTCGTCCGACAGGCCATGCAGGAGGTACAGCGTCGCCAGCTCGCCCGTCACGCCATCGGCGCGGAGCGCCACGTCGGGCACGATCACGTTCATCGACACCGCAAGCTGGAGCACGTCGGACTTGAAGTCGCACTGCAACAGGGCCACGCAGGATTCTCCTTGCTGTGGGGGGTTACTTGCCGTTCTTGCTCAGGGCATACAGCGTGCGCATGGTCGCCACGTAGAGGGTGCCATTGGCGGCGGTGGGCGACGTGGGGATGGGGCCATCGAGGAAGCTGGCGCCAAGCAGCCGCTTCTCGCGCCCGGCGGCCATCACCCACAGGCGGCCGCGCATGGTGCCCACGTAGACCTTGCCGTCGGCCACCAGCGGCGAGCCCCAGATTTCGGCGCCCGTCTCCTGGGTCCACACGGCCTGCCCCGTCTTGGCGTCCACGCAGTGGATCATCCGTCCCACGTCAGTGATGTACACCAGGCCATCGTGGACGGCGGGGGTGGACATGCAGTGTCGCTTGAGGGCGTAGGACCACACTTCGGCGGTGCGGGTCACGTCGCCGGTTTTCGAGGCGTCGATGCACTTGAGCCAGGCCTCGCGCTTGCCGTGCCACACGTCGCCGCCGGCGGTGATGTAGATGCGCCCGTCCACAAACACGGGCATGGCGGAGATCACGCTGGGGCCTTCGGTGCGGTTGTCCTGGAACTGGAGCGGCACGTCCTTGCGGCCCACGGGGTCGCAGTGGAACTGCCACACCGGCGGCAGCTTGGCCGGCGGCTGGCCGGGGGCCGGCAGGCTCTTGGGCGGCTCGAAAGCGTAGCACACGCCGTCGCCGCCGCCGAAGAACACGAGCGGGCGATCGCCCACACGCCCGAACGACGGCGACGACCACATGCAGTGGATGAGCTGCGGGCCGATGGCGGCGCCGTCGGTGGCCACGAGGCGGCCCGTCCTCTGGTCGATCGCCACCAGGCCGGGTGCGCGGGGCTTGGGCAGCTTGAAATGGGTCTCGTCCACGCCGTTGCAGGTGCCGGAATACACGAGGCCGCCGTGCACCATCACCGAGCAGTGTGCGGCGTCGTGCGGGCGTGTGTCCACCTCGGCCACGAGGTCGCAGCGCCAGACGATGTCGGCATCGGTGGGAGCGAGGGGCGCCGGCGGGGTGCCCTTGGGGGCCATGAAGCGGCTTTCGTCCTTGAAGGGGCCGGCGTTGCCATCGCTCATGCCCTTGATGTCGAGACAGAGCACCTCGGTGCGATTGCTCAGCAGGTAGACCCGGCCGCCCTCGACGGTGGGCGGCGAGCAGATACCCACGCCGCTGAAATCGGCCAGTGGGATTCTGTCGAGCTTGGGCACGATGAGCTGCCAGAGGAGCTTGCCGTCCGCCTCGCTCAGACAGAAGAGCACGCCACGGTCGCCGCGGTGGCGCTCGTCGCGGGGGCGGTAGTTGTTCGTCCCCACCAGCACGCGGCCCTCGGCGACGATGGGCGTGCAGTAGGCCCGCGTGCCGAGGGGGACGGACCACTTCACGTTCTCGCCCTTCCGCGGGTCCACCCGTGCAGGCAGGCCCTTTTCGGCCGACACCAAGTTGCGCGACCACTTCTCGCCCCACTGCGCCTGGTCGCCCGCCAGGGCACAGGCGACGCAAGTGAGCGCGCTCGCCAGTGAAAGGAGCCGCGTGGGCAACCGACGCGGCGACGCCGTGCGAACCGAGGCATGCATCATCACACGAGCACTCCCGATGGCTGGTTGGGGCGCCAGGATTACATGTGGCGCGCAGGCGGGAAGCAAGGCGCGTGGGCCTCAGGCATGGGCGCGGGTGTCGGCGCCGGAGGCAACTCGGGCGTGCTGGGCGGCCTGGTAGACGAAGGCCTCGATGCGGGTGTCCTCCCCCACATGGGTGAGGCCATCGTAGGACATCTTGAGGACCGGGATGCCGGGGTGGAACTGGCGGTAGCGCTCGAGCAGCGCGTCCACGATGGTGCCGGGCATGCAGTTGAAGGGAATGACGTTGATGACGCCATTGAACCCCTTGTGGGCGTACTCGACGGCCCGGCCCATGGACAGGACGGCCTCGCCGCGGACGGCGAAGTCGAGGTAGGGCTCGGCGAGCTTGAGCACGTCGGCCGTGCTGGCCTCGTAGGCGAAGTCGCGGAGTTCCGTCTCGAAGGGCTTCGTCATGCGTCGCACGGTGTGGTCTTGGAAGAGGCCTGTGGCGACTTCTTTGAGATAGCCCAGGACGTCGCCGGCGCGCCAACTGTCGGTCTTGCGCTCGTGCGCGATGTAGTCCACCCACTCCTCGAGCGGGGGCACGGCGGCTTCGGCGCCGAGGGCCTCGAGCTTGCGCACGACCGAGTGGTTGCAGTAGGCGTTGCAGCGCACGTAGATCTCGCCGATGATGCCGATGCGCGGTTTCACCACGCTGCGGTCCACGGGCACCGCGCGGAAGGCGGCCACGGCCTCGCGGGCGACGGGCAGCAGGTCGCGCCCGTGCGCCCCGGCGTCCTCCAGGCAGCCGAGGAAGTGCTCGTAGAGCGCATCGCACGCGCCGGCGTCGGTCTCGTAGGGCCGTGTCTGGTGGGTGATCTTCTGTAGCAGGTCGATGAGCACGATGCCGCGCCAGGCCAGCTTGCGGAAGCTGGTGCCCAGGGTGCCGAGGTCGCCGTGGTAGCCCTTGGTACTCGATTGGTCGAGCTCGACGATCGGCACGTTCTCGAAGCCGAGGTCGTCGAGCAGCATGCGGTGGAACTTGCTGTACTGCCCGAAGCGGCACGGCCCCATGGCCGAGGGCATGAAGAAGGCGCTGCGGGTGGGATCGAAGTCGGGCGAGTTGACCACTTTCAGGATGTCGCCCGTGGTGACGATGCAGGGGAAGCATTCCTTGCCGCTGGTGCACTGACGGCCGAGGGCCACGCTCTGCCCGTCGGAGATGGCCATGGGGATGGCTTCCACGCCGCTGTGGGCCATGGCGGCGGCGATGGCGCGCTGGTGGTCTCCCATGAACGGCACGTAGACGCGCAGGCCGGGACGGCACCGCTGCACGTGGGCATGGGGCCGGTCGAGCTCCCTCTCCGTGGCGTGGGCCGCGTTGCGGATGCTGTCGAGGAAGGCTTCGCAGCGGGTGAGGGCGCCCACGTCGGCGCTGTGCTCGTCCACTTCGATGGTGAGGAAGGGCTTGCCGCGCATCTCGCGTGCGAAATACTTGCTGATGAAGCTGTCGGGCCCGCAGCCGAAGTTGGTGATGTACAGTGCGTGGAGGCGCGGGTCGGTGCCGACCGTGCGGCCCAGGCCGACGATGCGCTGGCCGTAGCGCCAGTACATGTTGGGGTAGTCGTGGCCGATGTCGGCGTCGTCGACGGGGATGAAGTCGGGCGGGATGGCCAGCACGCCGAGGTCGCGCAGCTTTTCGGGGAGGCCGAGGTTGAGGCCGCCGTCGCAGCCATTGTAGGGACGGCTGACGATGACGATGGCGATGGCGTCGTCGGCGAGGCCGTCAAGGACTTCCCGGCCGCGCTGCTCGATGGCCGCGTAGAAGCGGCGCTGGGCGTCCCAGGCCGTGCGGAGTGCCGCCCGCGCGCGCGCGCGCGCCACGCCGAGGCCCGCGGCGAAGCTCAGGAGCGCCTTCTCCAGCTC
Source organism: Candidatus Brocadiia bacterium (assembly GCA_016782825.1). GTDB lineage: Bacteria > Planctomycetota > PUPC01 > DSUN01 > DSUN01 > BS750m-G60. The sequence goes on from JADHXT010000109.1 coordinate 7,320, forward strand.
GCCGGGGCCGTGCTCCATGTGGATGATGGGATCGACGATCTCGCACGGGTCATTCTCGAGGTCGAGCGCGGCGTTCATCAGGTAGGGCACGGTCTGCACGTAAGGGCAGTTGTACGATCGCGTGCTGCCCTGCTGCACCGGCTGCATGTTCACGATGCAGGGCAGGAAGAGGTAGTCCACGCGCTTGTTCAGCAGGTCGATCACGTGGCCGTGGGCGGCCTTGATGGGGAAGCACGTTTCGGCCACCACGTGCTCGAGGCCTTCGCGGAGCAGCCGGCGGTTGGTGGTGCCCGAAGGCACCACCTCGAGGCCGATCTCGGTGAAGAACGCCTTCCACAGGGGGAACAGCTCGAAGTAGTGAGTGATGCGCGGCACGCCGATGGTCTTGCCGAGCGGCTGGTCGGGCTTGTCCTTCGCGTAGGCGTTGAGGAGGAGGCGCTCGCGCTCGCGGAACAGGCGCGGCAGGTGCTCGCCGAGGCTGGCCTTCTTGTCCTCGTCGAACTTGCCGCACCGGCTGCCGTAGTGCAGCGGCGGCTGGCCCTCGATGCTCACGCGGCGCACCTCGCAGTTGTTCGAGCAGTCGGTGCACTCGAAGGCATCCACGGAGTATTTGACGTCGGTGAGGTCGAAGCCGCGGAAGGTCGATTCGCCCGTGCTCTGCTCGCGGGCGATGAGCGCGGCGCCGATGGCCCCCATCACGTCGTGGTGCGGCGGCACGGTGATCTTCTTGCCGGTGACGGCCTCGAAGGCGGCCACGATGCCACGGTTGGCGGCCGTGCCGCCCTGGAAGAAGATGCAGTCGCCCACGGCGCGGTCTTCGACCACGCGGTTGAGGTAGTTGAACACGATGGAGTAGCTGAGGCCGGCCACCAGGTCTTCCTTCGGCACGCCCATCTGCTGGTGGTGGTTGAGGTCGGATTCCATGAACACCGTGCAGCGCTCGCCGAGGTGGGCCGGCGCGTGGGAGCTGAGGGCGAGCGTACCGAACTCCTCGATGATGTTGATGTCCAGCCGCTCGGCCTGCTCCTCGAGGAACGAGCCGGTGCCGGCGGCGCACACCTTGTTCATCGTGAAGTCCACCACCGTGCCGTTGGTGAGGTAGACGTATTTGGAGTCCTGCCCGCCGATCTCGAAGATGGTGTCGACCTTGGGATCGATCCAGGCGGCTGCCGTGGCGTGGGTGGTGATTTCGTTCTTCACGATGTCGGCGCCGATGAAGTCGCCCGTGAGGTAGCGCCCCGAGCCCGTGGTGGCGCAGCCCCTCACGCGCACGAGGTTGGCGATTTCCTCGCCCACCTCGCGGAGGCCCCGCACGACGGCGTCGATGGGGCGGCCGGCGGTCATCAGGTAGCGGCGGGCCAGGATTCTGCCGTCCTCGGAGAGCACCACCACGTTGGTGGAGATGGAGCCCACGTCCACGCCCACGGTGGCATCCACCCGGGTGCCGGGCGCCGGCGGCTCGGCCTCGGTGTGGAGGGTGTGGCCGGCGTCCACCAGCGGGTCGAGGGTCTGGCGCTTGTGGGTGCGGTTTTGCAGGTAGCCGTCGATGGCCTCGAGGCCGCCGAAGGGCACGAGCCGGGCCGAGTCGATCGCCGAGAGCACCGCGCCCACGGCGCCCATGGAAGCAAAATGCTCGGGCACCCGCAGCGCGCCGGGCTCCAGTTCGAGCACGCTCTCGAAGGCGCGGATCATCCCCTGGTTGGCGGCCACGCCGCCGTGGAAGGCGATGGGGCGCTCGAAGTCCTTGCCCTTGCCGATGTTGCTCTTGAAGTTGCGGGCCATGGCGAAGCACAGGCCGGCCACGATGTCGAAGTCGGGCGTGGCCTCCTGCTGGAGGTGGATCATGTCGCTCTTGGCAAACACGCTGCACCGCCCGGCGATGCGGGGCGGGTGCTCGCTCTGGAGCGCCACCTCGCTGAACTCCTCGATGGAGAAGCCGAGCCGCGATGCCTGCTGGTCGAGGAACGAGCCGGTGCCGGCGGCGCACAGGGTGTTGGTGGCGAAGTCGCGCACCCGCATCTGGCCCGCGTCGTCCGCCTCGAGGAGGATGAGCTTGGAGTCCTCGCCGC
>JADHXT010000110.1 GCA_016782825.1 Candidatus Brocadiia bacterium
CGGGAAGGCCGTGGCGATCACGGCGAAAGCCGAGATCTATCCCGAGGCCGAGATCGAGTTTGCCGAGGCCGTGGCCCACGATCTCGGCGTCCGTCACGTGCTCGTCGAGGTCGACCCCCTGGCGCTCAAGGAGTTCGTCGAGAATCCGCCTGACCGCTGCTATTACTGCAAGCGGGCGGTGTTCGCCGAGATCCGCAAGCAGGCCGATGCGCTGGGCGTCGAGCACGTGGCCGACGGCACCAACGCCGACGACGCGAGCGACTGGCGGCCCGGGAGCCGCGCGATCGAGGAGCTCGGCGTGCGCTCGCCCCTCAAGGAGGCGGGGCTGACGAAGGCCGACATCCGCGAGCTGAGCCGCCGCGCGGGCCTGCCGACCGCCGATCTGCCGAGCGGCGCGTGCCTGGCGTCGCGGTTCCCCTACGGCTCGTCGATTTCGAGCGAGCAGCTCACCCTCGTCGGCAAGGCCGAGGCGGCGCTCGAGGGGCTGGGCTTCGCGGGGCTCCGGGTGCGTCACCACGGGGCCATCGCCCGGGTCGAGCTGGCTCCCGAGGACATCCCGCGTGCCGCCGAGCCCGAGACCCGGAAGCAGATCGCCGAGGCCGTCAAGGCCCTCGGCTTCAAGTACGTGGCGCTCGATCTGGAGGGCTACCGCACGGGGAGCCTGAACGAGGTGCTGGACAGGAAGGACTGAGTTCGCGCGCAGCGTGCCGCCGTCAACGAGCCGGTTCGTAGTCCCGCCTGAAGGCGGGACTACGAGCGAGAAGCCATGCCGCCGGCGCGTGAACAGCCCGGTCGGGGCGCATGGGCACCAGAGGCTGGCGGGAGTAGAATCGAGGACAAGGGAGAGCACGGCTTGCTACCCGGAGCCATCCTCCGAAAGGACGACGCATGAGACGCCTCACGGCCGTTGCCCTGCTGACTCTGGCCTTGCTCGGCTGCGACGAGCGGACCCGGCAACCCGCCGACGGCAAGATTGTGATCGAGCTGTGGCACTCGCAGAAACGCCAGAACGACAAAGCCCTCCAGGCGGTCGTCGCGCGCTTCAACGCGCAGAGCCCGACCTACGAGGTGAAGCTGGCCAACTTCGTGGACTACACCGCGTTGTTCCGCAAGATGAGCCTCGCGGCGCAGGGCGGCGTGCTGCCCGATCTGGGCATCGCTTACGAGAGCATGGTCGTCGAGCTCATGCAGGTCGACGTCGTCGAGCCCCTCGACCCCTACCTCAACCACCCCGTCTACGGCCTCCCCAAGGCCGACCAGGGCGACATCTTCCCGTCGTTCCTCAACTCCAATCGCTATCCCGAGTTCGGCGGCAAGCTCCTGTCGTTCCCCTTCACCAAGAGCCTGCTCATCCTCTACTACAACCAGGATCTCCTGCGCGCCGCCGGCCACGAGGCGCCGCCGGCCACGTGGAAGCAGTTCGTGCAGCAGTGCCGCGACGTGAAGGCGAAGACGGGCAAGACGCCCTTCGCCTACTCCCGCGACGCCTCGTCGTTCGACGGCATGGTCATGGGCTACGGCGGCGTGCTCGCGCCCGACAAGGGGGCGAGGAGCGGATTCGATTCGCCCGAGGCGCTCAAGGCATTTGGGCTGCTCCACACCCTCGCCAGCGGGGGCCTCGCGCGGGTCATCCCGCTCAAGAGCGACGACGACAGGCTCTACTTCTCGAACCAGGAGTGCGCCTTCATCCTGCGCTCGAGCACGACCCGCTCGTACATGCGGAAGGACCTGGTCGACGAGCAGGGGAAGGACCGCTTCAACTGGTCCTGTGCGTGTCCGCCGGTGGGGGAGGGGCAGCCCAAGCTCACGGTGCTCTACGGCGGCAACATCGTCATGTTCAAGAGCACGCCGGAGCGCCAGCGCGGGGCATGGGAGTTCATCAAGTTCTTCGTCTCAAGGGAGGTCACGGCCGAGTGGTCGGTGAAGACCGGCTATCTGCCCGTGCGGAAGTCGGCGGCGGAGCTGCGCGACCTCAAGGCGTTCCTCGACGAGCACCCGCGCAACCGCGCGATCTTCGACACCATCCCCTTTGGGGTGCGCGAGCCGAGCGTGGCCGGCTGGCAGCGGATCCGCGACGACATCGCCAAGGCCGTCACCCGCGTCGTCGAGGGCCGCTCCACCCCCGCCGAGGCCGCCGCCGAACTCACCAAGGAGGCCGACGCCGCCCTCGCCAGGCATCGGCGATAACCCCGCATTTCTCGGCGAAATGCGGCAAATCCCAAATCCCAAGCACCAAATCCCAAACAATGACCAAGCACCAAACCTCAATGACCAAACAGAGGACGGGGGGCCGACCCGCGCCCCGCGTCCGTCCTCGTTTCGGTCATTGTGAATTGGGATTTGGGGTTTGTTTGTCATTTGGTGCTTGTGATTTGGTGCTTGCTGGACTCCGCACCAGCGGCTGGTGAGCAACCCACGCCAGGAGCCTTCCCATGGAGTGCATCAACCGCAACGACAGCGCCGCCTTCACCACCAAGGACGGCTCGACGGTCCGCTCCCTGATCGACCGCGCCAACTCCTCGGCGGTCAACCAGAGTCTCGCCGAGGCCACCGTGCCGCCCGGCGGCGCCACCGAGCCCCACCGCCACACCACTTCCGAAGAGATCTACTACATCCTCTCCGGCACCGGCCGCATCACCGTCGGCGACGAGTCCCGCGACGTCCAGCCCCTCGACGCCATCCTCATCCCCCCCAACACCCGCCACACCATCGCCAACACCGGCGAGGCAGACCTCGTCTTCCTGTGTTGCTGTTCGCTTCCCTATTCCCACGGCGACACCGTCCTCGAGTGAGGTCGCCACGACGGTCCGAAGGAGAACGTCCAACGTCGAACGTCCAACGCCCAACGTTCAACGAAGGAGAGGGGCGCGCCGGCGCGGTGTTCCTTTGGACGTTCGAAGTTGAGCGTTGAACGTTGAACGTTTCTTCCTCTTCTCATCTCGGCGCTTGACCGTCGGTGACAGCGTCTTGAGGGGCACGAGAAGAGCTGGGGGGCACCTCTCTTTCGGAGAGACGGTTCCCCCCAGACCCCCCTCCAGAGGACGTTGAATCGGTGCGCTTCGCGCGTGGGCATGGCGCTTGCGCCCTTGATCCTGCGTCGGTGCCGCGGTAGGATGCGGTGGCGTCAATCCTGCACCCGGTGAGGTCCGCAGGAGGATGAGAGAGGATGTCGGTGAGACGAAGAGGGTTCACCCTCATCGAGCTGCTGGTCGTGATCGCCGTGATCTCGCTGCTCCTGGCGATGGTGTCGCCCCTGCTGCGCAACGCCCGCGAGCAGGCGCGAATCACCACCTGCAAGAACAACCTCCGCCAGATCTACTTCGCCATGCACGACTACGCGGAGGACTACCACGACAAGCTGCCCGACGCGGTGCTGCTGAACAGCGCCCCGAACCATCCGCGTCACCTCCACAAGCTGCTGACCGACTACACCGAGGGCGACCAGGCCGTGTTCCAGTGCCCCAGCGACCAGGGCTACTTCGAGTGGTTCGGCGGCTCAGTGTACACGGCCTACTTCGGGTGCAGTTTCCAGAACCGCGCCGAGCGCAGGAACTTCCAGCACTGGGTCAATGCGGGCTCGCTTCCCGACGGCAACTACTTCGAGTTCGCGGGCCAGCTTGTTGACTACTCCGCGGAGCCGAGTCGCCTCGGCATCGTGCGCGACGGCTGCGGCTGGCACTACCTCCAGTACCACCGCGGCATGGGCAAGAGGGGCAAGGCGCAGTGCCTGTTCCTCGACGGCCACGTCGAGGCCTTCAGCCGCGAGCGGCCGTGGACGGAGTGGGCGAGGATCTGGTGAGCGCATGGGACTGCCTGGGTCTGATTCAGCGGTTGGCAAGGTCGCTTACGGCGCCGGGGCGCTGGTGCTCATCGCGGTGTGCTCGTGGCAGGTCACCCGGGCCGTGCGGCCCCCCAGCCCGACGGCGATCCCGTGCCTCGTGGTCTGCGATGCGTGCGGAGAGCTCGAGATGGATTGCCCCGTGCCCGTCCGCCGCGGCCGCGGGATCGAGCTGCCCGTGACGTGCTCCAAGTGTGGCAAGAAGGCCGTGTATCTCTGCTACAACTGCCCGTCGTGCGGGAAGGCGCTCCCTGTCGACCCGGCCCGTCCGCCCGCACAATGCAAGCACTGCGGGGCCGACACGGCGGGACCGTTCAAGCCGCTCACGCCCGGGCCGTGACCATCCCGTGCGCAGCCGTCACCCATCACTTCTCCCATCCCCCTTGCACCGGCCCGCCGACCGCGATACGATGCTCAGGCGTTGGGGAGCCCCGCGAGGCGATCAGGAGGACGACGATGCTTGAGTTGAGCATGCACACGGACAACTGGCGGTGTCTGAGCGGGTCGCTTCAGCAGGCGTGCGAGGCGGCGAAGCGCTTTGGGCTCGAGCTCATCGAGTTTGGCGTGATCGATGGGCAGGACTTCATTCAGGGCCTCGGCTACAGCCCCGCGGTGTCGCTGGAGTCGAATCCCATCGCGGTGCGGAAGTACCTCGACTCGATGGGCCTTCGTGCGTCGCAGATCGACGGGGCCTATCCCATCACGGGGCCGGCGGGCTCGACCCACGGCGTGCGCTACGCCCGGCGGGCCATCCAGTTCGCCCACCTCATCGGCTGCCCGCGGGTCGACACGACCGACGGGCAGTTCAAGCCCGAGGGCTACACCGACGCCGAGGTGATGGCCATCACGAAGGAGAACTACCGCCAGATCCTCGACTGGGCCGAGGACTTCGAGATCATCGTCAACATCGAGACCCACGGCCCCTACACCAACGACCCCGAGCTGCTCGACCAGATGCTCCACTTCTTCGACACGCCGTGGCTGCGCTTCAACCTCGACACGGGCAACACCTTCATCGCGGGGGGCAACCCGGTCGACTTCCTCAAGCGGTTCCTGCCGAAGCTGAGCTACATGCACATCAAGGACGTGAGTGCGAGTCTGGCGGCGGCATTGCGGGGCGAGGACACGGGCATCGCCATGAGCGATGCGGCCATCGGCCAGGGGGTGAACGCCGACAACATCGCCGAGTGCATCCGTCTGCTCAAGGCGGCCGACTGGGACGGCGTGCTCTCGGTCGAGACCCTCGGCACCGACGAGAACCTCGAGGCCAGCATCGGCTGGCTGCGGGAGCAGATTGGTGAGGGGTGATCGTCAGGCCGAGTCGTCGGCGCCGTCGTCTTCGTCGACGAGGCGCAGCTTCCGCACGTCATCCTGGTCGACGGCCCGGTTGGCGGCGACTTTCGACGCGATGAGATCCTCGCGGCAGACGACGTAGAAGTCCTGTCCGCGGTAGCTCATCGTCTCGCGACGCTCCCAGGCCTCGGGGAATGATAGTCCCGGGGTGGCCGTCTGAACATCGACCTTGACTCTGTCCTGGAAGATGGTGATCTCGTCGGCGAGCACCTGGTCCGCGGAGGTGAGCGAAGCTGTCCCGAAGCCCACACCCGCGAGGGCGTCGAGCAGGCGCTGCGCATTGTCCCTCGTGGCCTCGATGAGGATGTCGAGATCGAACGTTCCACGAGGGACGCCGTGGAGGGAAGCGGCGACCCCGCCGATCACGAGGTAGTGGACATCATGGGAGTTCAAGGACGCGAACACGTCCCGCAGTCTGTGGAGCACGCTTCTTCCTCGGCAGGTCGGGATCCACGGACAGCGCCAGTTCCGTGAACTCGCAGAGCAACTCCATCCGCTCTTCGAGAGGCAGCGACTGGTACCATCTCGCCTGCGCTTCAGGCGTGTCGTCATCGCGGCTATGCAAGACCGTAGGCTGCATACCTCAAGTCTACCACGTCCTGACCGCTTCTTCAACCGCACGCATCAGCGCGCGGAAGCCTGTGGAGCCCTGGAGAACCTCGGAAGGGGTCGAAGATGCGCACCCTCATGTTGCCTGTGGCCCTCCTGGTCGTCGGCCAGATGGCGGCAGGCGAGCAGCCAGCCGGCAGGAACCCCTTCTTCGCGCTGTGCATGGACACGCATGATGCGAAGAAGCGGACGGTCGAGCAGCAGGCGGCGATGCTGAAGGAACTGGGGTACGATGGCTGCGCGCATCTGTGGTGCACGGGCGTGACGGAGCGGCTGAAGACGCTCGACGCGCGGGGGCTGAAGCTGTCCCAGATCTACGTGCGGGTGAACGTCGCGCCGGGGAAGCGGCCGTACGATCCGCAGCTCAAAGAGGTGGTGAAGCTCCTCAAGGGGCGCGAGACGATCCTCGGACTGCTCGTGACCGGCGGGAAGCCGTCGGATGTGAAGCTCGATGACCGCGCCGTGACCGTCATCCGCGAGATCGCCGGCTTCGCCGCCGAGCAGGGAGTCAAGGTGGCGCTCTATCCGCATACCAACGACTGGCTCGAGCGGGTCGGGGATGCGGTGCGCGTCGTGAAGAAGGTCGACAGGAAGAACGTGGGGGCCATGTTCAACCTGTGCCATTGGCTGAAGGTCGGCGGCGATGAGGCGAAGCTCGAGGCGGTGCTGAAGGACGCCATGCCCCATCTGTTCGTCGTGACGATCAACGGCGCCGACAGTGGCCTGGGGCGGCAAGGCGGCTGGGACCGCCTGATCCAGCCGCTCGGCAGCGGGTCCTTCGACATGGGCAAGGTGCTCGCGATCTTGCGGCGGCTGGACTATCGCGGGCCGATTGGGCTACAATGCTATGGCATTGGGGGGGACGCGCGCGAGCATCTGGCCCGGTCCATGGTGGCTTGGCGAGCGCTCTGCACGCGCTCCGGCGTGAAGCCCTGACGCCGTTGACCACGAGGGCATGCCGAGATGAGCTACCTGCTCTTCATGGACGAGAGCGGCCACGACCACCGCTCGATGCCCTACGAGGTCCGTGGCGGCATCGCCCTGCACGCAGGAAGGCTCTGGCCGTTCATCCAGGATGTCCGGGCCCACGAGCAAGCCGCCTTTGGCGCGGCACTGCACCAGTACGGCAGCGAGATCAAGGGGCACACACTGCTGGACAAGGACAGGATTGCCTGGGCTGCCCAGCAGGAGTGGCTGGACGACGAAGCGAGGAGAAGGCACGCGCTCTCGTTCCTCAACCGGGCAGCGCGCAAGGAGACACCGACCCGCATCGAGTTCACTGCCTACGGCCAGGCATGCCTCACCCTGGCGCGTGACCTCTTCCGACTCCTGCATGACCATGAGGCGACGCTGTTCGCGTCTGCCATCCCCAGAGGCGTCCTGCCACCCGCGCCCCATGACCGTTCCGACCTCCTTCGGAAGGACCACGTCTTCCTGCTGGAACGGTACTCATACCTGCTTGAGGAGAAACAGGAGCATGGTCTGCTGGTGATGGACGAGACAGAGAAGCGGGCGGACCGGCAGTTCATGGCGCTCCTGCGGCGGTACTTCACCCGGACCGTGACAGGGCGCCACCGCAGCCACTGGGTCGTCCCTGCGCCCCTCTTCGTCTCCTCCGATCTGTCCTACCCCGTGCAGGCCGCCGATGTGTGCATCTACTGCGTCAACGTGGGCTTCCGGATCCCGAGCCGCGGCATGAACGCTCCCGTCCGAGCGGAGATTGCCGACGAGTTCGGGCCATCGCTGTTACGGTTGCAGTTCAAGGGGGAAGGCTATCGCGATGGTGCCGTGTTCGCGTCCTACGGCATCGTGTTCGTGCCGGACCCGTACACGGCGCGAGCGACATGAAGAAGGAGGCAACGCTTTCGGAGCCACACGGGGCAGCCCCTAGGCCGAGCCTCCATCCTTAAGTATATCTGCGGCTCACGGTTTGTCAAGGCATTTCACGTTGCCGACGAGGAGAACGCCGATGCGACGCTCGAGACGAGAGTTCCTGACGGCCACCTCCGCGGTGGTCGCTGGCGCCGCGGTTGGCGCCGCAGCACGGGCTGATGCGAAGCCCGTGCCGGTGTCGAAGGCCCGCAACTACAACCCGAAGATGGGCTACCGCCGCTTGGGGAAGACGGAGCAGTGGATCTCCGAGGTGAGCCTCGGTGGACACGGCGCCATCAACAAGCCCAATCCGACCGACAACCGCGTCGCGGTGCTCGAACGGGCAGTCGAGCTGGGCATGAACTACGTCGACAACAACATCGCGACCGAATGCGACCTCTACGGCGCCGCGATGGCGAAGTCGGCGCACGCCAAGCGCGACAAGTGGTTCATCGGCTTCGCCTCGTGGCCTCAGAAGGTCACCGAGGAATACGAGAAACAACTCTCCCCCGACAAGATGATGGCGACCATCGACGCACGCCTCAAGTGCTACCGCACCGACCATCTCGACCTGTGGCGGCCCGTCGGCGCCACGTGGGGCAAGGGCCAGACGAAGATGGCCACGATGCTGATGGTGACCCGCAAGACCCTCGACATGGTCGTCGGCGTCTTCGAGAAGGCGAAGAAGGCGGGCAAGGTGAGCTGGCTCGGCATCTCGGCCCATAACCCGAAAGTCTTCCGCCGCGTCCTCGGCGACTACCCCCAATTCTCGGTCATCATCTTCCCCTACCTGTTCCTCACCAAGGAGTTCGGCGGCGACAGCCTGCTGGCGCTGGCGAAGAAGAAGGACGTGGGCGTCATCGGCCTCAAGCCCTTCGGCGCGGGGACGACCTTCGGGCTGAAGCCGAAGCAGATCCACGGCCAGATCGACGAGCGTGCGCACGTGCTCGTGAAGGAGATGCTCGCCGAGAAGCGGCTCTCCGCCGTCATCCCGGGCGTCAACATCGCCGACCAGCTCAACGAGAACGTCAAGGGCTCCTACGAGCGCGACAAGCCCAAGACCGCCGCCGACGAGGCCGCCCTCCGCGAGTGCACCGCCAACTACTACGCCCACCTCACCCCCGACTACCAGTGGCTGCGGCAATGGGAAACCGTGTAAGTCTGGCGCTCGTCGCCGCGGCCATCGCGGTGCTGCTCGCCGTCTCCTGTCGTGGCCCCGAGCCGGCGGACGAGAACCCCATGGGGCCCAATGCCGCCTGCTACGTCTGCCACATGACCTTCGTGAGGGAGTCGCTGAGCCGCGACCATCTTGCCGCGAAGGTCTACTGCATCAACTGCCACGGCCTGAGCGCCCCCCACGCCAACGACGAGGATGTCGGCGCGACCAAGCCCGACGTCACCTTCACCCGCACGCAGGTCAACCCCTCCTGCCGCGCCTGCCACGCCTCCCACGACGCGGCGCCCGAGAAGGTGCTCCTCCGCTGGCAGCAGGTCGTCAAGGCCAAGTTTGCCGGCCAGCCCCCCGCCTCGCCCGCCTGCACCGACTGCCATGGCTACCACAAAGTCGCGAAGGCCCGCTGACGCGGGGGTGGGCATTTGCGATTTGCGATTTCCAATTTGCGATTGAGGAACCGACCCAGACGCTTGTGGCCGGTGGTCCGCCGAACGGCGCTCGCCTCCCCACGGGATGCAGGCACGCCCTGGTG
>JADHXT010000111.1 GCA_016782825.1 Candidatus Brocadiia bacterium
GGCTTGACATGCACGGGAAGTTCTGGTATCGTCCTGGTACGATGATGGCAGGCACGTTGCTGCCCCCTTCTCGTTGGCTCGCGATCCCGCTTCACTCCCAATCGCCGAGGCCTCCCTGGAGAGAGCTCCACCGCATTTGCAGGCCCCATCTCCTCTCCACAGATTCCGCGCGGCTGGCCGGTCGAATTGCGGCTGCGCCGTGGCGCGAGATGAATCCAACGAAGGCTGTGACTGTCCCTGAACACTGAGAGCCCCAGAAGACGAGTCTGTCCCGTCGCCGTGTCCAGCGGCGGCAGTCGGCTCCACCAGCCAGTGAGGCGCACTTTCGTTCATCCGATGATATCGGTCCATTCAGCACAATGAGTTCGCCTGAAGGTCAGCCCCCAGTCATCGGCCTGCTCGGCGGTATCGCGGCAGGCAAGACAGCGGTTGCCGCCATGTTGGAGCGTCTGGGCGCGCGCATTGTATCGGCGGATGTCATCGCGCACGAGGTTCTCGCCGACCCGCAGACTCGCGGGCGAATCACGGCTCGATGGGGTGAACAGGTCGTGGGCCCTTCGGGCGCCATCGAGCATGGCGCGCTGGCCGAGCGCATCTTCGGCGACGCGGAGGAACTCGCCGCATTGGAGGCCATCACTCATCCGCCCATTCTGGCACGGATGCGCGAGCAGATTCACGCCGCCTGCGAGTCGGGCAACGTGGCGGCCGTCGTGGTGGACGCCCCCTTGTTGCTCGAGGCCGAACTCGACGCCGAATGTGACGCACTCATCTTCGTCGATTGTCCGCGCGACGAGCGACTAAAGCGCGCGGCCGCCGAGCGCGGATGGGAAGCCGACGAACTCGATCGCCGCGAAGCACACCAGGAGCCGTTGGACGTGAAGCGCGACCGCGCCGAGTATGTTGTCAGCACGGATTGTTCCCCAGACACTACTTTCCAGCAGGTGAAGGAGCTATGGCAAGAAGCTCTCGGTCTGTAAAAGTGAAGAAAAGCAATCGCCCCACCAACGACTTCGGCAAGGGCATCCCGAACGAGGAGGATCTTGCCCAAGAAGAACGCGAGATCGAGGAACGCCTCAAGGATCCCGGGGAACGGGACAGCGAGCTCCACATTGCCGACCTCAAGAAGAAGAGCATCGTGGAGCTTCACGAGGTGGCCAAGGCCGAAGGGATCGCCGAGTATGCCGGCCTCAAGAAGCAGGATCTGATCTGCAAGATCCTCGAGGAGCGCGTTCACAACAAGAACGGCCTCGTGCTGGGAGAAGGCGTGCTGGAGGTGCTGCCCGACGGGTTCGGCTTCCTGCGCTCCCCCGACTACAACTACCTGCCCTGCCCCGACGACATCTACATCTCCCCCTCGCAGATTCGCCGATTCGGCATGAAGACGGGCACCGTCATCTCTGGCCAGGTGCGCCCGCCGAAGGACAGCGAGCGCTACTTCGCGCTCCTGCACGTCGAGTCGATCAACTACGAGAAGCCGGAGCAACTCCAGGACCAGGTGTGCTTCGAGGACCTCACGCCGCTCCATCCCGAAGAGCACTTCACGCTCGAGACCGAGCCGGGGATCATCGAGATGCGCGTGGTGGATCTCATCGCCCCCATCGGCAAGGGCCAGCGCGGGCTCATCACCTCGCCGCCCAAAGCCGGCAAGACGATCCTCCTCCAGAAGATCGCCAATGCCATCATCGCGAACCACCCCGAAGTGTTCGTCATGGTCCTCCTGATCGACGAGCGTCCCGAGGAAGTGACGGACATGAAGCGATCGGTGGCCGCCGAGGTGATCAGCTCCACCTTCGACGAGCCGGCGGCCCGCCACATCCAGGTGGCCGAGATGGTGATCGAGAAGGCCAAGCGGATGGTGGAGTATGGCAAGGATGTGGTGATCCTGCTCGACTCGATCACCCGCCTGGGCCGAGCCTACAACACCGAATGTCCGCACAGCGGCAAAATCCTCACCGGGGGTGTGGACGCCGCCGCACTGCAGAAGCCGAAACGCTTCTTCGGGGCGGCCCGCAACATTGAGGAAGGCGGCTCCCTCACCATCATCGCCACGGCACTCATCGAGACGGGCTCCCGCATGGACGAGGTGATCTTCGAGGAGTTCAAGGGCACGGGCAACATGGAGCTCGTCCTCGACCGCCGCCTCGAGGAACGGCGCATCTTCCCCGCCATCGACGTCAACCGTTCCGGCACCCGCAAGGAAGAGCTGCTCATCGCCCCAGACGACCTGAACCGCATCTGGGTGCTCCGCAAGGTGCTAAGCGAGATGAACGCCACGGAGGCCATGGAACTCCTCATCGAGCGCATCCGCCGCAGCAAGACCAACGAGCAGTTCCTCGACAGCCTCGGAACGGGGAACTGACGCGACGCCGCCACACACGCCAGCAAGCCCCAAGGCACACACACCACACCCTGTCGCAAGCGCGTGGGGCTTGCCCCTTCCGCAAGGAGTGCATGGGATGGCATTCTGGCGCAGAGACAAGAAGCAGGACGCCGAGCCGCGTTCTCCAGCCGCAGCAGGTGGCCAGCCTGCCCCGACAGCCAAAGGCGGCCTCTTCGGTCGCATGGCCGCATCGCTCAGCCGCGTCAAGGACGGGCTACAGAAGACCCGCAGCCAGTTTGCCGCCGGCATGCGAGGCATCTTCGGCATCCGAGGCACGATCGACCAGGGCAAGCTCGACGCCCTCGAGGAACTGATGATCACGGCCGACATGGGCGTGGAGACCGTGGAGTCGCTGCTGGAGGGCATCCAGCAGGCGTGGAAGAGCCGCGAGATCGAGACGACGGACCAGCTCCAGGAATACCTGCGCACCACGCTCAAGGGCATCCTCAGGCAGGAAGGGGCGGCCATCCGTCACGCCGATAGCCCGCCCACCGTCATCCTGGTGGCCGGGGTCAACGGCTCGGGCAAGACCACGTCCATCGCCAAGCTGGCGCATCACTTCAAGAACGCAGGCGGCAAGGTGCTCCTCGCCGCGTCGGACACCTTCCGGGCGGCGGCCGTCGAGCAGCTCACCGTGTGGAGCGAGCGGCTGGGCGTGGACATCGTGCGCCATCAGCGGGGCGCCGACCCGGGGGCAGTGGCCTTCGACGCGGCCGACGCGGCGATGGCGCGCGGCGTGGATGTGTTGATCGTGGACACCGCCGGCCGCATGCACACCGAACGCAACCTGATGCGCGAGCTGGAGAAGATCGCCCGCGTGGTGGGCAAGAAAATCCCCGGCGCGCCCCACGAGGTGCTCCTGGTGCTCGACGCGACCACGGGGCAAAACGCCATCGCCCAGGCCGAGCGGTTCCAAGAGGCCATCGACGTCACCGGCGTGTTCCTCACCAAGCTGGACGGCACGGCCCGCGGCGGCATCGTGGTGGCGGTGAACCACAAGCTCGGCATCCCCGTCAAGTTCATCGGCCTCGGCGAGACGGCCGCCGACATCCAGCCCTTCGACCCCGACACCTTCGTCGACGCGCTGTTCGACTGAGCCTCTCGATAGGTCGCCCGCCTGGTGGACATGCAACCGCTTACCCGACCGCAGGGCGAAATCCTCATCGGCGCACGCGGCAGCAAGCTGGCCGTGGCGCAGGCCCATGCCGTGGGCCACGCGCTCACCCGCTCGCAGGCGGGGCTGAGCTACCGCCTGGTGCGCATCAAGACGACCGGCGACGTTCGCCGCGAGGAGGCCCTCCCCGACATCGGCGGCAAGGGCCTGTTCACGCGCGAGATCGAGCAGGCCCTGCTCGATGGCCGTATCGACCTCGCCGTGCACAGCCTGAAAGACCTCCCCACGGAGTCCTCTCAGGGCCTCGGCATCCGCGCGACTCCCGCGCGCGCTCCCGCCAACGACGCGCTCATCTCGCGGGACGACATTCCCTTCGACAAGCTGCCCAAGGGAGCACGCGTGGGCACCAGCAGCCTGCGCCGCGCGGCCCAACTGCTCCGTCTCCGCCCCGATCTCTATATCTGCCCGATTCGCGGCAACGTGGATACCCGCATCGCGAAGCTCCACAGCGGCGAGTACCACGCCATCGTGCTCGCCTATGCTGGCTTGGTGCGGCTCGGACGCGGCGACGAGGCCAGCGAGGTGCTGCCCTTCGACATCATGATGCCCGCTCCCGCACAAGGCGCCCTCGGCGTGCAGGCTCGCACGGCCGCCGGCGAACTCGCCAGGGTGCGGGCCAACGACGACGTGGAACTGGACAAAGACCGCCACGCCCTGTTCGTGCGGCGGACGGCGGCCATCGACCACGTGGACACCTTCCTGGCCACCACCGCCGAGCGAGCGCTGCTCCAGGCGTTGGGTGGCGGCTGCTCCCTGCCTCTGGGCGCCTATGCCGAGAAGACCGGCTCCGACACGCTCCGCCTGCGTGCCATCCTGCTCGCGCCCGATGGGCAACAGCAGGCGACGGCCGACCAGAGGGGCGCCACGAAAGACCCCCGCGCCCTTGCACTGGCGGTGGCCGAGGAACTCCGCAGCGCGGGAGCCGACGCCATTCTTCAGGCCAACCAGGCCTCCTGATGCGGCCTATGTCCCCCCTTTTTTTCACCTTGATTCCGCAAGCCCCCCACGCTACAATGAATATCTTGGCCTGATGTTCCGCAGTGTCCATCGTTCGGAAACCCATGCCTGCCGATCCCTCCAATCCGCTCATTGTCCAGAGCGACCGCACGCTGCTTCTCGAGGTGGATAACCCCCTCTATCCCGAGGCACGCGACGCCCTTGCCGCATTCGCCGAGCTCGAGAAAAGCCCAGAGCACTTCCACACCTACCGCATCACGCCGCTCTCGCTGTGGAACGCCGCGGCTGCCGGCCACTCCGCCGAGGATATCCTGGCCGACCTCGACCGCCTGACCAAGTACGAAATCCCGTCGAACATCCAGTACGAGGTGCGCGACTATGTGGCACGCTTCGGGCGCCTGAAGCTCGAACGCCGCGACGGCGACCTCGTGCTCGTCTCGTCCGACGCCACACTCATCACCGAGGTGTCGCGTCACAAGCTGGTGAAGCCCTTCCTGGCAGATACGGTGGACTTCCACACCCTGCGCGTGCTGCCCGACCGGCGAGGACACGTCAAGCAGGCACTCATCCGAATCGGCTATCCGGTGGAAGACCTCGCAGGCTACGCCGAGGGCGCCCCGCTGGCCCTCGAACTGCGCCAAACGACGCTCGAAGGCCATCCCTTCGCGCCCCGTCTCTACCAACGTGAAGCCGCGGACATCTTCTACGCCGGAGGCTCCGCCCGCGGCGGCAGCGGCGTGGTCGTCTTGCCGTGCGGCGCGGGCAAGACCGTCGTGGGCCTCAGTTGCATGGCCGACTGCAAGACCCAGACCCTCATCCTGTGCACGAACATCACCGCCGTGCGACAGTGGCGGCGCGAGCTGCTCGACAAGACCACCCTCGGGCCCGATCAGATCGGCGAATACTCCGGCGAGTTCAAAGAACCCCGCCCGGTGACGCTGGCCACCTACCAGATTCTCACCTACCGCCGACGGAAGGGCGAACGCTTCCCCCACTTCGAGGTTTTCAACGCCATGAACTGGGGGCTCATCCTCTACGACGAGGTGCACCTGCTGCCGGCCCCGGTGTTTCGCATCACGGCCGAAATCCAGTCGCGACGGCGCCTGGGCCTCACGGCCACCCTGGTGCGGGAAGACCACAAAGAGGACGATGTGTTCAGCCTCATTGGCCCCAAGCGCTACGACGTGCCCTGGAAGGTGCTCGAGAAGCAGGGGTGGATTGCCACGGCATCGTGCACCGAGGTGCGCATCGCCCTCCCCCAGCAGGACCGAGTGCCCTATGCCATGGCGAGCAACCGCGACAAGTTTCGCATCGCCTCCGAAAGCCCGGCCAAGCTCGCCGTCCTGGAGGCGCTCCTGGCCCGCCACAAGGCCGACCGCGTGTTGATCATCGGCCAGTACCTCAACCAGCTCCACGCCATCGCCGAGCACACCGGCGCCCCCATTATCACCGGCTCGACGCCGAACCGAGATCGCGAGGTGCTCTACGACGACTTCCGCACGGGCAGCATCGAGATCCTCATCGTCTCGAAGGTGGGCAACTTCGCCATCGACCTGCCCGATGCCAATGTGCTCATTCAGGTGAGCGGCACCTTCGGCTCGCGACAAGAGGAAGCCCAGCGGCTGGGCCGTATCCTGAGGCCCAAGAGCGACTCCTCGGTGGCCCGATTCTACTCGCTCGTCACCCGCGACAGCCGCGACGCAGAGTTTGCCGCCAACCGCCAGCTCTTCCTCACCGAGCAGGGCTACACCTACGAAATCCGCGACGCGCACGACCTGCTCGCGGATGATTCTGAGGAAACAGCGTAGCGCATGCAACTCGACGAATCGCTCAATGCACGCAGCATCGCCAGCCTCCAGACCATCCAGTTTGTGTGGGCGCCCACGACACGACGCAGCGCCTCCAAGAGCGAGCTGCTCCGCCTGCTCCGCCGGCACATGCTCTCTCCCGAGCGCGTGCGCGACCTCTATCAGGCGCTGAGTCCCGCCGAACAGGAGGTGATCGGTTGCCTTCTGCGTTCGGAAGGCTACCACGCCGATGTCACCTTGTGTAACCGGCGGCTGTCGGTCTTGGGCCACGCGCCGTCGGCACGCAACGATGCCGTGCAGAACCTCGGGCGAAGCGGATGGGTGTATTCCATCACCACCGGCACGGCACTGGGGCGGAGCGTTCAGTCGGTGCTCCTCACGCAGGAACTCGGCGACTTGCTCTGCGATGTGCTGAACCTCGACATCCGCGACCCCGCCTCCATGCTCGGCCTCGCCCATGCGACCCACACGGATGGAAATGCAGCGGCCGTCCCCGTGTCTGAGCACGGGACAGCAGGCGACTACCAGAGTCGCATCGACCGGCTCCCCGACGAGGCGCTGCGACGCGCCGTGCGGCTCGCCCTCGAACGGTCCGCGGGGATTCTGCCTCTCGAACGCTTCCCCTCCCTCGGGCTGGAAATCGAGCCCGTGGACCACGCACAGTGGCGGCGCCTGCTCGAGGAGCACCGCCTCGGCACCTTCGGCCACCTCGATCTGGAACCATTCCACCTCGGGGACGACCACGAGTGCCTCGTGGTCTACCAGGAGATCGTGCAGGCCCACGCGGCCGCGCTGGCGGGCAGTGTGGAGACGGTGGACCACACGTACGCCTGTGATGTGGACTTCCTGTGCGACCTCACGACGGTGGTCGATTTCATCCGGGCCAACCCGTCGAAGCTGACCAGCACGGGCCGGCTTTTCAGGGGCGCCCGCAACCAGTTGCTGCCCCGCACGGCCTGCCACACGACGTTCTTCATGGATGAGGAGTCGCTGCTGGCGTGCAAGCTCCGCGTGGCACGGCGGCTGCACCTGCTCGAGACGCGCGGCGACGACCGGCTACACGCCACGCGCGAAGCGGCCGCATGGCAGGCCCGCCCCCTGGTGGAGCAAATGCGGTCGGTGCTCGACGCCCTGCTCGCGGTGGCCGCGTCGGCGGTGCCGGGCCACTTCGCACGACTCGCCAGCATTGCCGCCGAGCAGCTCCTCGAGCTGCGGCCCGCGCAGTGGATGCCCACCGACGCGTTCGTGAGCCGAGTGATCTCGCTTCATCTGTGCCATCTGCTCGCGCATCCCGAGGAGGCGTTGCCCGCGGAGTCCGAAGAACCCGCCGAACCGTGGGGAGGCTACTGGCGCAAGCGGCCCACGATCGAGGACATGTTCAAAGCCACGACGGAGCCGTTGCTGCGGTCGCTCAACTACGCGGGGCTGCTGGACATCGGCCGCGCCGATGGGCGCACCTTCCTCCGTCGGACCGAGCTGGTGCCCTTCGTGCTGGGCAATGCGACCATGCCCTCCCCAGCAGCCCATCGCCTCCTCATCGTGAACCCCGATGGCGAGGTGGTGCTGTTCCCCGAGGAACACCACGGGGTGGTGCTAC
This sequence comes from Candidatus Brocadiia bacterium, assembly GCA_016782825.1. Taxonomy (GTDB): domain Bacteria; phylum Planctomycetota; class PUPC01; order DSUN01; family DSUN01; genus BS750m-G60. Next base: position 7,917 of record JADHXT010000111.1, read on the forward strand.
ACCGCCTGGCGTCGTTCTGCGACCGCGAGAAAAGCGAGGTGACCCTCCACCTGCGCATCTGCCAGGACAGCGTGCAGCGGGCCGCTCTGCGGGGAATGGACGCCGAGTCGATCCTCGATGTGCTCCGCGACAACTGCCGCGTGCCCCTGGCACAGAATATCGAGTACTCCGTCCGCAGTTGGGCCGGGAGCGTTCATCCTGCGGCCATCGAGACCCTGCATGTGCTGGAGTTCCCCTCCGCCGAGCTCCTCGATGCGGCGCTCCAGTTGCCTGAGATCATTCCCCTGGTGGTGCGCCGCATCTCCCCAACGGCTCTGGCGCTGAACGTGTCGTCCCTCGGCCCCGAAGCCCAGGACGCACTGACGCAGTTGGGTGTCTACCTCACGTGATCAGGGTTCGCGCACGATGGCGGCCGCGAACTGGGCGTCGGTGAGGCCGTCGCTGATGAGGTAGACGGGGGTGCCGTCCACGACGACGGTGGCCGCAGGCGACGGGCGGCCCATCATATCCCACACCGCCACACTCGCCCTGCTTACCCGCACGGTACGCTTGGCTTTGCCGCCTGGCGCCCAGACGACGGCCACGTGCTTCTTGCCGTCGCGGAACAGGGTGCCGCTAACGCCCTCCCCCAAGGCGAGCTTGCCGACGAAGCGGCACGTGGGCGTGAGGAAGTGGGCCATCACGGCCTGCGCGGCGTAGATGACGTGGGGCTGGCCCGCGTACTCGAAGAAGATGCCCTGGAGGCTGTCGCGGTTGATGCCGTCGCACGTGCCCGCGTGGTAGAAAAGCCTGTCCACGCCATTGGCGAAGAGCAGCGTGGCCCAGCGGACGGCGTAGGCGGCCTGAAGGGCCTCGCTCTTGAGGGGGCGGTTGAACTCGTTGTGGGGCATGGGCACGGCCCACGGCTCGTCGTCGGCGTAGTAGCCATACTCGGTGCACCAGATGGGCTTGCGGCCGCCGTGCCGCTCCATCAGGGCGTTCAGCTTCTCCAGAAGCGGCTCGATGAACTCCGGGGGGCGAATCCTGGGGTAGTGATGAATGTCCACGGCATCTACCACGTCGAGGCCGCCGGCGGCGAGAAACTCCGCCCAATCCTGCATGATCTGGCCGTCGCGGATGTAGCCGATGCCGCCGAGGATCTTGCAGCGCGGATCGGTGGCACGGGCGACACGCGCGAAGGCCTTCGTGTACTTCGCCAGCGTGGCGCCGTTGTAGCCGTGCTTCCGCGGCAGCGCGTAGCTGGTAAAGAGGGGCTCGTTGAACACCTGCCACCACGTGATGCGGCCCTTGTAGTGGGCGACCGTGCGGCGGACGTAGCTCTCGAAGTCGGCCATGCTTCGCGGGGCCATGGCCACCACGGAGCGCCGCTCGCGGTAGCCGGTGCCCGTCCTCATCTCGGGCGACGCGGCGGACGCCCAGCGGCTGGACGGGAACGGGGCCATGGCGAGCACGTGGAGC
>JADHXT010000112.1 GCA_016782825.1 Candidatus Brocadiia bacterium
GGCTTGTCCAGCCGTGCGGGGCGGCGCCTCCTGCGGGGTCACGGCTGGACGAGCCAGCCGTGGCACAACTCAACTGGGATGGTCACGTGATCGAGAATCGTGGCGAGCCAGACGGCGACAGCGGCGGCGAGGGGAGGGCGCCGACCCGCGCGACGGCGCTGCTGCTCGTGGTGCTGGTGGCGGTGATGTGGAGCCTGGGCGGCGTGTTCGTCAAGGTGCTGACGGGCCGCTACGGCGTCGAGCCTGGGGCCGTGGCGTGCCTGCGGTGCGTGGCGGCCGGCCTGGTGCTGGCGTGGGCCTTGCCGTGGATCGGGCGGCCACGATGGGGCCGCGTCGGGGCATCGAGCCTGGCCTATGCCGTCGTGGTCGGCTTCTTCGTGCTCGCCACCCACCTGACGACGGCGGCCAACGCCGTGCTCCTCCAATACACCTACCCGCTGCTCGTGGCCGTCGGCGCCGTGGTCGTCTTCCGCGAGCGGCTGGGCGGACGGACCGTCGTTGCCATCGCTCTCGGCACCGCCGGCGTCGCCACGATCCTCGCCTTCTCGTGGGCGCCGGGCGCCTGGCTCGGCTTCGTGAGCGCCTTCGCTCTCGCCACCTTCGCGCTTCTCCAGCGGTCGATGACCCGTGGCAACCCAATCGCGCTCGCCTGCGTCTACAACCTCACGGCCGCCGTCCTTCTCCTGCCGCTGGCGTGGGGCGCACTGCGCATCCCGCTCCCCGCCTTGCTCCTGCTGCTCGCCATGGGTACGATCCAGCTTGGCGTGCCGTATGTGCTCTTCATTCGCGCGTTGCGCACCGTGCCGCCGACCGACGTGGCGCTCATCACGCTCCTCGAGCCCATCCTCAATCCCGTGTGGGTGTGGCTCGCGGTGCGCGAGTCGCCCCACGCGAGCACCTTCGTCGGCGGCGGCCTGATCATCGTGGCGTTGCTCGTCCGCTTCGTGGGCGTACGTCGGACCGCCGTCCACGACACGATGGCGGAGAGGAGGGAAGCATGAGCTCGAACGTGCTGTGCAGTGCGCTTGTGGCCCTCGCCGTGTCGGCGGGTGGGGCCGGCACTGCCCCGGAACGCCGCATCCGCGCCGCGGACTTCCCGAGTGTGGCCGCCCGCTCAGCGTTCTTCGAGGTCCGCATCAACGCGCCCGATTCGACGATCCGCCACAGGGTGCTGATTGAGATCGGGTACTTCCTGCATCTTCCCGAAAAGGAGTACATCGCCTTCCTGAAGCGGATGCTGGGCGACCCCGCTCCCATCGTGTCAGGAAAGGCGCTCAGGAAGCTCTATCGGATGTGGGTGCCCATCGCGCGCGGCGAACTCCCTCAGAAGTTCGCCGGCTACCACGACAGACAGCTCATCGACCTCGAGGATCCGACCTGCATCCCTCGGCTGATGGAAGAGTGTGGTGGGAGCGGGGTGAAGGCGGGCTATGCCGCCTACGTGCTGGGGCTGCTGCGCCACAAGCCGGCCGCGCCCCTGTTCAAGCGGCTTGCCGCCGACCACAACATCTTTGTCCGCTACACAGCCGCTCGGGCGCTGATCGGGGTAGGCGAGATTGAGGCGGCACGGCGCATCCTTGACTTCATGAGCGCCTCACAGATCCGTCTCTTCGAAGGAAAGGCCGTCGAACTCCCCGCGCATCTGGTGTCATTGGGCGCGGACGAGCGCTTCCCCTTTCGCCGGGAGCCCTGGTACGCCGTCGTGTCGTGCCGCACGCTCACGGCCCTCGGGCCACGAGACAGGCAGGTGGGCCTGGAGCGTCTGATCCGCCTGTACGGGCTCATGGAGAAGTCCACGGACATCAACGACATCAGCACGCTGCACTCGTTGCGCCAGGTGCTCGCCACCGTGACGGGTCAGTTCTTTCTCTCCCACGCCGAGGCCGCGAGCTGGCACGCTCGCGCGCGCAACAACGTCAAGGAGACCCTCCCGAGATGAACACCGTTGCTCTCGCGCTCTGTCTGTCCGTCACGGCCGCGCAGCCCGCCGCCAAGCCGAAGGCGAAGCCCGCCTTCGAGCCGACGTCGAACTACCAGATCAAGGCCATCGAGGGCTGGAAGGTCTACGTCCACCAGGACCTGCTGACCACGAAGAAGGTGGTTGGCGCCGAAGCGCTCAATGTCCTCGCCGCCCACCTCCACATGGTGGCCCGCGTGGTGCCCAAGGCCGCGCTGGCCAAGCTGCGGGCGGTGCCCATCTGGCTCGAGGACAACCCTAAGGTGGCCTGCGCCTGCTACCATCCGTCGAAGGGGTGGCTCCAGAAGAACGGCTTCAACCCTGAGAAGGCGAAGTGCGTCGAGATCGGCGGGCCGAAGAACTTCATCAACTGGACCCGCCACCAGTTCTGCATGGTGCTCCACGAGCTGGCCCACGCCTATCACGATCGCGACCTCGGCGGCTACGGCAACGCCGAGCTCAAGGCCGCCTACGAGCGGATGAAGAAGACCGGCCGCTACGAGAAGGTGATGCTCTTCAGCGGCAAGACGGTGAAGCACTACGCGCTGAACAACCCGATGGAGTACTTCGCCGAATCAACGGAGGCATACTTCGGCACCAACGACTTCTATCCCTTCGTCCGTGCGGAGCTGAAGGAATTCGATCCCGAGATGCACGCGCTCGTCAAGAAACTGTGGGAGAAGAAGTAGAATGCGATCCGCTGCGCTCCTGGTCCTGTCCTGCTCGATCCTCCTGGGGTGTGCGCCGATGCCCAAGCCGCCTGCCGGCTGGTCGACCGTGGTCTGTCCCCTGGCCGATCGCGACGCGTCCGATCGGTTCGAGGAGGTGAAGCTCCTCGACGACTTCGCCGGTGGCCTCGGCGACTGGCAGGCGAGCCGAGGCGGGCAGAATGCCAAGGCCAAGATCGCGCTGGACCCGCGCACGAAGCATAGCGGCGCCGCGTCGCTGCGTGTCGACTACGAGCTCGTGGGCAACCGCGACTACGAGTACATCGAGATCGGCCGCCCCATCTCCGTCGAAGAGCCGGGCCTTGGCGTCGGCCTCTGGGTGAAGGGCGAGGACGCGCCGCTCGGGCTCAGGGTGCGCATCCGTGACAAGACTGGCGAGACCCACCAGCTCGAGCTCGGCCGCCTGGGCAAGGCGGACTGGCATTACGTCGCCGCGGCATTCAGCCAGCAGGGCGGCTCGTGGGGCGGCGACGGCAACCGCCGCCTCGACTATCCCTGCACCCTCTACGCCATCCTCGCCGACCGGCCGGGCCGCGACTACCGCGGCAAGGGCAGCTTCTGGATCGACGGCGTGCACCTCGTCCGCCCCCGCAAGCCGGCGAGCGATCTGAAGGTCGAGGTGTGGGGCAAGCGACTCGGCAACGTCTATCGGCTGGGCGAGCGCGTCCAGCTCCGCGTCACCGCGCCGAGCGGGGGCATCCGCTGCCGCGTCGAGGACTACTGGGGCAAGACCCGGGCGTCGGGCCTCTCGGACACGCCGAGCCTGGACTTCGCCTTCCAGCTTGTCGACGCCGGGTTCCACGCCTGCACCATCGAGCAGGCGGTGGGCGACCGCGTCGTCGAGACCCGCGTATTCCGCTGCGCCGCGCTGCCGCCGCCGCTCAGGAAGCGGCGGAATTCCTTCGTCGGCGTGTGCAGCCACTTCCGCAGCAACGCCTATCCGCTCGAGACGATGGACCTGATGGTGCGCTATGGGCTGAGTGAGATTCGCGACGAGGTTTCCTGGAGCGCGGTCGAGACGGAGAAGGGCAAGCTCGCGATGCCGAAGTACGGCAACGACTTCACCGCCCACGCGAAGAAGCTCGGCGTCAACCCGCTGCTCATCTTCGACTACGGCAATCGGCACTACGAAGACGGCGGCTTCCCCATCGCCGACGAATCGGTGGCGGCCTACGCCCGCTACGCGGCGACATTGGCGACGATGCTGAAGGGGCGGGTGCGTGATTTCGAGGTGTGGAACGAGTACAGCATCGGCTGCGGCATGGGCGGCAAGCCGCGCAACCAGACGCCCGAGACCTACGCCCGCATGCTCGTCGACACCCACAAGGCGGTGAAGGCCGCAAGGCCCGACGCCTTCCTCGTCGGCGTCGGCGGCGAGCACAGCGCCCACCACGTCACCTTCATCGAGGGCATGATGAAGGCCGGCGCGGCAAAGGCGATGGATGCCTGGTCCGTCCACAGCTACCGCTACCCGCGCTCGCCCGAGGAGAGCGGCCTGGTCGACGAGATCCTGAAGGTGGCCGAGCTTGGCCGCCGTTGCGGCGCGCCCGCCCGCATCTGGGTGAGCGAGATCGGCTGGCCGACCCACCTCGGCTCCCGCGGCGTCGACGAGCGCACCCAGGCCCGCTACGTCGTGCGCACGATGGCCCTCCTCCAGGCCACCGGCGTCGTCGAGAAGGTGCACTGGTACGACTTCAAGAACGACGGCCTCAAGCGCGAGTACAACGAGAACAACTTCGGCGTCGTCTGGCACCAGACCTTCAACCAGGCCCCGAAGCCCGCCGCCGTCACCCTCAGCGTCTTCGCCCGCATGACGGCCGGGGCCGAGGTCAAGCGGCTGTGGCGGCGCGGCGACGTGCACGTCGTCCTCTACCGCCTGCCCGACGGCCGAGATCTCGCCGTCGCTTGGAGCACGAAGGGCAAGGCTCGGAGTCCCGTCACCTACTTGCGCCTTAAGGCATTCGACATCCAGGGCAACCCGCTCGCCGGCTCTGGCCCGACCATCCTCAGCGAGGATCCCGTCTACATCCTCGGCCGCGGCCTCAAAGCCCCGCCCGGCCCGCCGTAAGGGCGTGGCCCCAGGGAGGAGCATTCGATGCGACACGTGCTGGCCATCGCCTCCGCCGTGCTTCTCGCCGCATCTCTCGGCGCGGGCGAGACCGACGCCCCAATCTCCATCGAGAACGACGCTCTGCGCTTCACCCTCGACCCGCGCGCAGGAGGCTTCTCGGTCCTCGACAAGCAAGCTGGCACCCGTTGGGCCACCTATGCGGGCCACGGGCGGATCGTGATGCGGGACCTCGCGCCGATGGGCGTCCGGCCCGGACTGACGTTCGAGACGACCCTGCCTGCGGGAGGGGGGAAGACGCTCGAGGCCAGAGTCACGGTGACCTTGCCCAAGGGCCGCCGCGACGTGCATTGGGCCATCGAGGCCGACGCCGACGCGACTATGAACTGGCTCCCGTGGCCGCCACCGCTCGTGCCGGAGAAGGGCGAGAGCTGGATCGTCTTTGCCCCCTACTGCGACGGCCTGCTGCTGCCGCTGCGGCGCGACGGGATGCCGCGGAACTGGTGGCCCCTCGACATGCCCTTCTTCGGCATCCTCGCCGGCAGACCGACGGGGCCGGGCTACGCCCTCATCCTTGAGACGCCCGACGACGCGCGCCTCCTCGTGCGGGCCACCTCGAAGGCCAAGGACGCGCCCATGACGGCCGGCGTCACCTGGGCCGCGAGCCTCGGCAAGTGGGGCTACACGCGCAAGCTGCTCTATCGCTTCTGCCCGACGGGCGGCTACGTGGCGCTCGCCAAGGCATATCGCCAGCACGCCAAGGACACGGGCCTGCTGGTGACGCTCCGCGAGAAGATGAAGCGGCGGCCCGCCATCGCCAAGCTCGCCGGGGCGCCCGACGTGTGGGGCGCCAAGGGAGTCGCCTTTTGCAGGGAGGCCAAGGCGGCGGGCATCGACCGCATGATCGTCAACGGCAGCTTCGGCGTCGATGACACCGAGGCCATCAAGAAGCTCGGCTACCTCGTCTCCTCCTACGACAACTACGAGGACATGATGGCCGGGAAGCCGGGCCGCTACGGCGACTGCACCATCCCCGACGACGCGCCCCTCATGGCCAACGGCAAACGCATGCTCGGCTGGCCCGTCCACGTGAAGGACCCCAAGACCGGCAAGACCCAGCTCGACCCCAAGACGGGCAAGCCGATCCTCAAGGAGCAGTTCCACAAGCGCTGCTCGGCCAGAGCGTTGCAGGTCGCCAAGCGGTGGGTACCCCCGGACCAACTCAAAAACCCCCGCGACGCCCGCTTCATCGACGTCGCCACCGCCACCGAGCTGCGCGAGTGCCTCGACCCCAACCACCGCTGCACCCGCAGCATCGACCGCGACCACAAGATCGCGGTGGCCCGCTACATCGGCGAGGACCTCGGCCTCGTGGTCGGCGGCGAGCACGGCAAGTGGTGGGGCGTGCCCTACCACGACTACTGGGAGGGCATGCAGAGCGGCGGCTTCTACTCCTGGCCCGCCGGCCACGTCGGCCACGACATCCCCCAGACCCGCGACGCCATCGGCGAGAAGTACCTGGCCTACGGCATCGGCCACCGCCACAGGATTCCCCTCTGGGAGCTCGTCTTCGGCGATTGCGTCGTCAGCACCTGGTACTGGGGCGACAGCACCGGCCACCTCCACAACGCCGACCCCGACATCGCCCGCCGCAAAGACCTCTTCAACATGCTCTACGGCACCGTGCCCCTCTACTGGGTCTCGCGGCCCTTCAGCTTCCGCTGGGACAAGCCCGAGCTCCGTGCCCGCCTCCTCGACAGCTACCGCACGACCTGCAAGCTCCACGAGCAGCTCGCCTTCGACGAGCTCCTCACCCACGAATGGCTCACCCCCGACCGCACGGTCCAGAAGACCACCTTCAGCTCCGGCACCCTCGTCGTCGTCAACTTCGGCCCCAGGCCCTACCCGCTCAAGGACGAAGGCAAGACCTGGCTCCTCTCGCCCCTCGGCTTCTACGCCCGCGGGCCGAGGATACTCCAGTACCGCGTCCGCGACGGCGAGCGCCTCGTTACCTGCGTCGGGACGCCCAACTACCTCTTTGCAGACGGCGGGGGTGGAAGCCACGACTTCGGCGTCGTCCTCACTTCGAAGCCGGTAACGCTCCGCAGGCTCGCAGGGGATGTGCTGCGTTTCTCTCTCGGCCGCGACCCAGGCCGCGTCGTGTTGCGCCCCGGCCGTCTGGCCCCTCGATGGGATCTGGCGTCCACCCATGTACTCGTGCTCGACAAGCAGGGGCGGCGGGTCAGGGAACTCGCCTACAAGCTGGCCGGTCGGGGCGGGGTCGCCTTCGAGACGGAGGGCCGCTTTGAGATGGTGTGCGGGCGAGAGCACGACCTCCCCAACCTTGTGGTGGACGGCCTCCGCCTTGAGCCCGAGGCCCCGAAGCAGGGCCGGCCGCTGACCGTATCCGTGACGATCACCAACCGGGGCAGGACATCTGCCCGCGATGTCCCTGTCGCCATCTATCTTGATCGGCAAGCCGCCGACACGCAGCTTGCCACGAGGTCGGTGTCTGTCGGCGCGGGGGAGAGAGCCGACGTGGGGTTCTCGGTAGACACAAGTGCGTTGGACGGCCCCCGCGCGCTCGTTGCTGTCGCAGACCCCGACGGTCGTGTGCCGGAGCTGCTCGAGATCGACAACGTGGACCGCCGAGGCGTGACCATCGCGCTGGATCCCGCGCGTTGGGCATACAGGCTGAAGATCGAGGTGGTCAATGGCCCCGTCGAGCAGCCGACGTCGTCGGTGGCGTACCTGAAGGACGTGGAGGTCGAGGGGGAGGACCATGGGAAGCCGATCCGCGTGGACGAGCTGTGGGTCCATATCTTCCACGGCCTGCCGGTGGCCCTCGCCGTCGATTTCAGCGGGGTCCTGCGGCGGCTGGGGGCGAAGGGCGCGCTGGACCCGGCGTCCATCCGCGTCTGCGGGCGCACGGTCGACGGAGTGGTTGGTGACCCGGCGTTCTGCCAGTTTGACCCCGCCAGCGGCTTCGACGCCACGACGAACGCGAAAGGAGCCGTCGTCTGGCTCGTGCACGGTACCCTCAGACCGCGGGAACGGCGCGCATACTGGCTGCTCTTCGATGTCGCCGAGAAGGGCCTGAAGTCGTGGCCGCAATCCCGCCTGTGGGATCCGGCGAGCAACGCCGCGGCGACGGCCTGCTACCGCGCTCGGCTCGACGCCGGCTGCCTCGTTCAGCTTGGGAGTTCGATGCCGGACGCTCCTGAGGAGCCCTTTCTCTCCAGCCTGGTCTATTCGTCGGAGCAGACGGGCTGGGTGCGGGAGGAGGGCGGGGAGGCGCTGGAGCAGACGGTGCTCACCAACGGGCCTGTGCGGGCGGTCGTGCGCGTGCGGAAGAAGCTGAAGGCGGGGCTGGTCTACACGAAGACGTACACGTTCTGGCCCTACCGTATTGACGTGCAATTCGAGGGCAACAAGGCGTATGGGCTGATGAGCCGGGCGTACTACGCGCTGCCGGGGACGTATGAGGACAGCGCGGGGAACAAGGCGAAGGTGGATGGGGCAGGCGATGCGGAGGGGGTGCTGGGGAAGTGCCCGAACCCGAAGTGGTATGTGGTCTATGGCGACGGCTGGGCGCACTCGTGTGTGGCGTTGAGCAAGTTCGACAACATCACCTACTGGGATGCGGGGCACTGGGGCGGGATCGGCTTCCAGGGTGGCGACATCAAGGGCGCGCGGATGACCTACGTCATCCACGGCACGCAGAAGGACGGGAGCTTCGGGAAGCGCGATTACGAGCGGCTCATGAATCCGCCCAAGGCGCGGATTGTCGAGTGAGGGGCCGCAGAGGAGGGAACTCGTCCCGATGCTCCAGCGTCGGGACGGTCCCGGCGACGCTCCAGCGTCACGGACAGGAGTAGACGTCTACTCCGTCTACCCACGCTGGAGCGTGGTTCTGTGCGTCCCGACGCTGGAGCATCGGGACGAGTAGGGCGGTGCTCCGCGGGCGGATCAGGCCGGATCCGCGCCGGATTGCTCTCGCAAGTGCCCATCGTTTCTGCGCTTACGAGTCCGAAAAAGGCGACGCCCAGAAACGCCGTCTACCGCGTTCTTTTAACCTTGCGCGACCCAGGAGACCTCGATCGGAGATTTGCCCAGGAAGGCCCCTAGCAGCCCCGTACACGCACGTAGTGTAGCGGGGCACTCTCCCGCTGCCCCGAGATGCTGTCCGGGCGCCCTCCCGCAGGTCGCTGCGCCCCCGACGTGCTCGTCCCCGTGCTCCTGCGCGGGGACGGGATCTTCGACGCTCTGCGTCGTATGCGAGGGAATGGCCTACTCCGCCCATTGGCGCTGGAGCGTCGTCGGCGGCGTCCCGACGCTGGAGCATCGGGACGAGTGAGAAGAGAGGGCTGGAGCATCGGGACGAGAGCTCTTGTCTTTGCCCCGACCACCGACCACCGACCACCGAACCCCGTCCCGTTGGCGGCTACAGCCGCCACGGGGCCCTCTTCGGCCGATCGAGCCAGCGGTTGGCCTCGTCGTCGCCGAGGAAGACCTCGCGGTCGGGGTCCCACTTGAGCGGGCGCTTGAGCCAGTAGGCGAGGTTGCCGAGGTGGCAGAT
>JADHXT010000113.1 GCA_016782825.1 Candidatus Brocadiia bacterium
CTCTTAACGGCCTCCCCTGGCCACCACTTCATTCGCGTCCATTGGCGTTCATCCTCCTTCGCCATGGCTTCGGAGGACAGGTGCGCGGGCAGAAGAAAAGCGGCGTCGAGCCACCGCAGTCCACAGGCTGACGCATGGCTGGGGACACCCTCCGCCAGCAGCCAAGACGCGGGGTAGACTGCTTCGCCGAGGCTACGCAGCCCAGGAAGAGACCCCGCCCACCCAGACCAGAGGGCAGGCACGGGGACCTGCCCCTACAAGACCACCCGCGAAGCGGCGGAGCAAGGCGGGGCGGGTGTCGTGCGGCACGAGACGTGCCCCGAACTCCTGGTTCTCTCTGCTCTGTGCTTCCTCGGTGTTCTCTGTGTCTCTGTGGTGAGACCTCTTGCTCGGCGCTCTCGGCGTGCTCCGCGGTGAAGTCCGTCGGGTAGCCAAAGCGGCAGCTTCGCTGCACGCACTCCACAGGCTGTCGTATGGTCGGGGCCGCCAGTCCCAAGCGGTCAGCCGTCAGCTTTCAGCCAGGATGCAGGGCAGTTTCTTTACGGCCTCAGCCTGGTACCCTCATCATTCGTGCCCATTCGTGCTCATTCGTGGCCGGTCTTCTTTCGTGCCTTTCGTGTAGTTTCGTGGCTAGAACTCTTCGGGCGGGGGGAGGGGCGGGTGGGCGGGTCAGCCGGTGACGGCGTACTCGACGGCCTTGGGCTGCTCGATTCGCGTGGAGGCGTTGAGGATTTCCATGCCCACGATGTTGCCGTCCTCGTCGTAGTCGAGGATCATGCCGGGCTTCTCTTCGTCGCTCTCCTCGATGGCACGGGAGCTGAAGAGGATGCGAAGCACGTCCACTTCGGCGTCGTAGGTGACTTTCATGGCTCTCTCCAGTACTTGGCGATCTTGCGGGTGCGGTACACCGTCACCACGACGGGCGGGTCCACGTCGTCGGCGACGATAGCTCGCACCAAGTACATTCTACCGGACTTGAGCTCGAATTGCGACTGGTAGGCGCTCAAGCCACTGTGGGCGGGCACCACCTGCTGGGGCGACTCCAGGACGGCCTGGAGGACGGCAGGCGGTATCTTGCGCTCGATGGCCGCCTGCTCGGCGTGTTGGCTGAGCCTGAGCCTCACGCGGGTTCCTCCTGGGTTCCGGGGACACCCAACCTGTCCTTTGCACCCCGGGGACATCACGCGGCCGGGGCTCGGCATGCCGCCACTATATGCGCCCTCTCCCGCGGTGTCAAGAGGCCACGCACTGTGCCGAAGACGCGGCGTGGGGACACACCGCCCACACAGAGGAGCTATCAGCTACCCGCCATCAGCCGTCAGCCAAGGAGGGGACGCGGGACAGGGACGACCCGCCTACAAAGAGGAAGCCGTCAGCTATCAGCAGGGAATCTGAAACCCTGATCCCCATCTTCATTCGTGTCCCTTCGTGCTCATTCGTGGCCGATCTTCTTTCGTGCCTTTCGTGTAGTTTCGTGGCTAGAATTCCTCGGGGGCGGGGAGGCGCATGCCTTGGACGGCGTAGTGGAGGAGGTTGGGCGGGGGCAAGGGCACGGTGTTGAGGTGGTCGAGCAGGAGGAGGTAGAAGAGGAGCAGGCTGTCGGCTCCGGCGGCGATGGCGTAGAGGGTGGGCTCGAAGGACGCCGGGAGGTCGGTGGGGCAGGGGAGGCCGAGGATGGGGCCGCGGCGGTGGATGACGTGGGTGTCGAGGGTGCAGATGGCGTCGATGCGTAGGGACGGGGGGAGGCCGCGTTCGAGTTTGTTGAGGCTGCGGGCGATGAGGCGGTGGTCGGCGGCGTGGAAGCTGAAGATGGCGCCGAAGAGCGGCGGCGGGGGCGTGCCGGGGGTCGTGGGGGCGGCGGCTCGGAGGGCTTTGACGCTGCGGATGTTGGCGACGGCGGTGGTGAGTTCGGTGACGGTGAGGTGGGGCTTGACCTCGATGACGGCGTGGACGCTTTCGATGGCGAGGAGGCGTGAGGCGGGGCTGTCGAGGAGGATGGGGGCGTGGTGGGCGTCGTAGAGGAGGATGTCGGCCTGTCGGCTGATTTCGCCTATGGCGCTGACGACTTCGCCGCGTGTGAGGCCGATGCGGGGCGGGAGCTGGTCGCGGAGGAAGTCGCGGACGGCGGCTTCGCGTCGCTGTCCTTTCTCGACGGCGTGTCGGCCGCCGGAGTCGCACTCGGCGAGTCGGCCGCGCAGCGTGGTGGCGAGGGCGTGGAAGCGTGTGGCGAGGTCGAAGGCGGGCGGGGTGCCCCTCGGGGACTTGGAGTCGGGGACGGTGCCGTCGGGGCAGCGCTGGCGGTAGAGGTCGGCGAGGCGGCGGGGCGTGGTGGCGATCTGGCGGAATTGCATGCCCTTGCGCTGGCCGTTCCACTCCCAGAGTCGCGCGGCGACGAGGACGGTGGCGAGGTGGCTGGCGAGGGAGGTGGCGGTGGCGCTCCAGCCGAGCTGGGCGTGGAGGCAGGCGCCGATGCCGTGCGGCGGTGCGCCGGCGCGGATGGCCTGGGCTCCTGCGGCGAGGGGGTGCCACTGGCTGTCGGCCATGAATTCGGCCAGGCGGTCGAGTTCGTGGCGGGCGATGCGGCGCTCGTGGTAGCCGCGGGGGCCTTTGGGTGCCGATTCGATGCGGCGGAGCGTGAGGGCGCCGTCGGGCTCGAGTCGCCACCAGAACGTGCGGGCGCGTCCGCCGAGAGTCTGCTCTTCGGCCCAGGGGGCGGGTGTGTCGGCCATGTGGTTTCTCCTGGAGAAGCTGTCAGCTATCAGCTTTCAGCGCAGATGCAGGCCCGCCTTGGCCTGCGAGCCATGCCGAAGACGCGGCGTGCGGACACACCGCCCACAAAGAAGAAGACGCGGCGTGCGGACACACCGCCCACACAGAAAAGAGAATGAAGCAGGAGCTTCCCAGAGGCATTACGAAGCCGGAGCTTCGTGACGAGAGCAACTCCCTCTCCGCCGTCTTCCTGGCTTCACCCTGGCGCCCTCTTCATTCGTGTGTATTCGTGCTCATTCGTGGCCGGTCTTCTTCCCTCTTCCTTTGCGTCTTGGCGTCTTTGCGTGAGAACTCCCCGTCTTGGTTCGTGCGCGGGTTAGTAGACGCATTCCCTGGCGGCGTCGGCGTAGGCCTGGAGGTTGGCGGGCGGCGTGTCGAAGAAGTGGTCGCTGGTGGAGCAGATGTATCCGCCGCCGGGGCCGGCCTGGTCGAAGAGGCGATGGACCTCGGCGCGGACCTCCTTGGGGGTGCCGCTGGTGAGAATCTGGAGCTGGTTCATCCCGCCGATGAGGCACACCTCGTGGCCGATGCGGCGCTTGACCTCGGCGAGGTCGGCCACGTCGCCGCCTACGCCGGGGCAGCTCAGTGTCTCGGACGCGTCGCAGCCGTTGGCCACGATGGTTTCGAGGATGGGCATCATGCCGCCGCAGGTGTGATAGACGGCCTTGTGGCCCACGGTGTGGAGGGCGTCGTGCACCTGGCGGTCGTAGGGCAGGCAAAACTCCTCGTGCAGCCGGGGCGAGATGACGGTGGTGGAGCCTGCCCCGCCGCCGGTTTCGATGAGGTCGAACCGGGCGCCGGCCAGCGAATCGTCGACGAACCGCAGCTTCTTCTCCGTGAGCATCTGCATCAGGCGGTGGGTCCACGCGGGGTCGTCCATGGCGGCGAGGATCATCTGCTCCTCGCCGAAGAGGCAGCAGGCGTGCTGCCACGAGCCGGCCTGGTCGCCCCACACGAAGCCGCGCAGGATGCCGCCGTCGCCCAGGCGATCGTGGGCGGCTGCGATGGCCTCGTGATTGAGGCGGGGCACGGGCATATACTTGCCGATCAGGTCGATGTCCTCGGGCCGCTTGATGAGGTACTCGGTGATCCAGGTGGTGTAGGCGTTGCCGCCGGTCTGGTAGGTGAGGGTGCCGCCGGGCGTGGTGACCGTGTGGTGGAGAATGCGGTCGGCGGGGTCGTCCTTCACGACGGTGGTCTCGTCGTGCCAGTCGGGCGACAGGTCGCCGACGGCGACGGCTTCGGGCATCCAGAACTGGCCGATGGCCTCGAAGTAGGCGATGGCGGCGTCGAGGCCGAACTGGCGGAAGGCCGCGAGGTCGTCGATCCCGCCCAGGTACTTGTCGAGGTGGTACTGCTGCCACTGGTGGACGGTGCACGGCAGGCGGTCGGGCACGCCGCCGTCGAGGGCCACCAGCATCCGCTCCTTGCTCGTCATCGCGTGACCTCCACGGATCGGTGTTGGCGTGCGGCTCAGCGCACAGCGTAGCGGGCCGGCCCGCGTGCGTCAATCGCGGTGGCACTTGACGCGCGGAGGCGGACGGTTTAGGCTCTAAGGCACGGAGGGCCGGAGACCTCTGCTTCTTAACATGACATGAAGGAGTAGGCACATGAGCACGCGGGCAAACTGGCTGCGGATGGGATGGCTTGCGCTCGTGATGGTGGCTCTCGTGCTGGCGCCGCGGGTCGCACGGGCGGCCGACGCCCAGCAGATTCTCAAGGCCACGGGCATCCAGGGCGGGTTCGTCATCCACGTGGGCTGTGGCGACGGCAAGCTCACCGCCGCGCTGCGCGCCAGCCAGAGCTACGTGGTGCACGGCATCGACACCGATGCGGCCACCGTGGCGAAGGCGCGCCAGCACATCCAGTCGCTCGGGCTCTACGGCGGTGTGACGGCCGACCGATGGGACGGCAAGCGGCTGCCCTACATCGACAACCTGGCGAACCTCGTGGTGGCCGAGCAGGCCGTGCCCCAGGCCGAGGTGATGCGCGTGCTCTGCCCGCAGGGCGTGGCCTACGTGAAGAACGGCGGCCAATGGGCCAAGGCCGTCAAGCCGCGCCCCAGCGAGATCGATGAGTGGACGCATTACCTTCACGATGCGACCAACAACGCGGTGTCGCAAGACCAGGTGGTGGCTCCGCTGCACCGCATGCAGTGGTGTGGCAGCCCGCGATGGGCGCGCCACCACGACCACATGTCGTCCATCAGCTCGTGCGTGACCACGGGCCAGCGGCTGTTTTACATCTTCGACGAAGGCTCCACCGCCTCGGTCGTGCTGCCGTCCAAGTGGTTTCTCATCGGCCGCGACGCCTTCAACGGCACGGTCCTCTGGAAGCGGCCCATCGCCGACTGGTTTACCCAGCTCTGGCCGCTCAAGAGCGGCCCGGCGCTGCTCACGCGGCGGCTCGTGGCCGTGGGCGACGAAGTGTACGTGACCCTCGGCCTCCGCGCCCCGGTCTCCGCGCTCGACGCGGCCACGGGCAAGACCCTGCGCACCTACGCCGGCACTGCCGGCACCGACGAGATCATCCACTCCGACGGCGTGCTCTTCCTCGTGGTGAACCCGCAGCCCGACACGCGGTGGGGCGGCTCGCGCGCCAACGTGGGCGACATCCGCCGCCAGGTGCGCGACGCCCGATGGGCGGGCATGCCCGGCACCGTGATGGCCGTGCAGGCGGCCACGGGCAAGACCCTGTGGCGGATGGACACCACCGTGTCGCCCTCCACCCTCGCCGCCGACGCCCGCCACGCCTACGTCCACGACGGCCAGAAGGTGCTCGCCATCGACCGCAAGACCGGCCAGCAGGCCTGGGCCTCGGAGCCGCTGCCCGTGTGGTCGCCCCAGGCAGTCCAGTCGTGGTTCGTGCCGTGCCTGGTGCTCTACAAGGACGTGGTGCTGTGGGCCGGCGGCGAGAAGATGATCCCCCATCGTGGCGGCCGCGATGCCATGACCGCGCTGGCCGTGGCCACGGGCAAGACCCTGTGGTCGGCGCCGCACGGCCCCACGGGCTACCAGTCGGCCGAAGACCTGCTGGTGGCCGGCGGCCTCGTGTGGTCGGGTGCCACCACCAACGGCAGCTACGACGGCATCTTTACAGGCCACGACCCCCGCACCGGCGAGGTGAAGAAGACCTTCGCGCCCGACACCCCCGAGGGCACCTACTGGTTCCACCACCGCTGCCATCGCGGCAAGGCCACCGAGAACTACCTGCTCGTGTCGCGCACGGGTATCGAGTACATCGACATCAAACAGCAGAAGTGGATTCTCCATCACTGGACGCGCGGCGCCTGCCTCACGGGCGTGGTGCCGGCCAACGGGATGATCTACGCGCCGCAGCACGACTGCGCCTGCTACCCCGAGGCGAAGACGTTTGGCTTCAACGCCCTCGCGCCGGCCTCGGCCTCCCTGGACGCCCTGCGCAAGGGGCCTGCCGGCGAGCGCCTCGAGCGCGGCCCCGCCTACGACCCAATCGGCGATCGCCAATCGGCAGTTGGCAAGTCCTCCGACTGGCCCACCTACCGCGGCAGCGCCACGCGCGCCGGCTCCACCAAGACCGCCGTGCCTGCCGAACTGAAGCCCGTGTGGGAGAAGGGGCTCGGCGGCACCCTCAGCAGCGTGGCCGTCGCCGGCGGCAAGCTCTACGTGGCGTCGGTGGACACACATACCGTGATGGCACTCGATGCCGCCAACGGCGAGCTGCTCTGGAGCTACACCGCCGGCGGCCGCGTGGACTCGCCGCCCACAATCCACGAGGGCCTGTGCCTCTTCGGCTCGGCCGACGGCACCGTATACTGCCTTCGTGCCTCCGACGGCGTGCTGGCCTGGCGCTTCCGCGCCGCGCCTGTCGACCAGCGCCACATGTACTTCGAGCAGGTGGAGTCGGTGTGGCCCGTGCACGGCAGCATCCTGGTGCAGGACGGCGAGGCGTACTTCGTCGCCGGGCGCTCCATGTTCCTCGACGGCGGCATCCACTTCTATCGGCTCGACGCGAAGACGGGCCGCGTGCTCTCCCATCAGCAGTATGATGCCCAGGATCCCACGACGGGCAAGGAGCTTCAGGCCCGCCACCAGACCCTCCAGATGCCCGTGGCGCTGCCCGACGTGCTGTCGAGCGACGGCGAGCGGGTGTACATGCGTTCCCAGGTGCTCGATCGCGAGGGCAAGCGGCTGGCGCTCGGGCCGCATTCGGGCCAGCCGGCGGGGCAGGGCGCCGTGCAGCGCGGCGCCGAGGCCCACTTGTTCGCCCCCTATGGCTTCCTCGATAGCGAATGGTTCCACCGCTCGTACTGGGTGGTTGGCCGCAGCTTCTCCGGCGGCCACGCGGGCTACCATCAGGCCGGCAGGTTCGCCCCCGCCGGGCGCATCCTCGCGGCCGATGAGAAGACCGTGTACGGCTACGCCCGCAAGCCGCAGTATCTGCGCTGGACCACGACGCTCGAGTACCACCTGTTCGCCACGAGCCGCGAGGCGCCCGAGGTAAAAGGGCTCGCGGCGCCCAGCCAGCGGCGCGGCAAGGCCGCCGCCGGCTCGTGGATCACGGTGGACAACGCGCCCGGCCTCGACCCCTCGGGCAAGCCGCTGGCCGTCGAGGCGTGGGTGAATGCCGCGCGGCCCGACGGCGTGGTGGTGGCCCGAGGCGGCCCGGCCCACGGCTACGCGCTCTTCCTCCAGAAGGGGCAGCCCCAGTTCGCCGTGCGCGTGAGCGACAAGGTGTACCAAGTGGGCGCCAAGCAGGCGGTGGTGGGCAAGTGGACCCATCTGGCCGGCGTGCTCGCGCCCGAGAAGACCCTGGAGATCTACGTCAACGGCAAGCTCGCCGGCACCGGCAAGGCGGCCGGCTTCATCGCCGAGGACCCCGCTCAGACGATGGAGATCGGCGCGGACGATGCCGGCGGCGTGGCCGACTACCGGAGCCCCTTCGCCCTCACCGGCCTGATCGACGAGGTGCGGGTCTACTTCGGCCGCGTGACCGCCGCGGAGATCGCGAAGCACCACGCGACGCCTGGCGACGTGGCAGCCAAGGAGGCCAAGCTCGTGCTCAACTTCTCCTTCGAGAAGGGGAAGGCTCGAGACGCGTCGGGCCAGAATCACCACGGCAAGGCCGGCGCCGTGCAGGCGGCGAAGGGTAGGATCGGCGGCGCCATGAAGTTCACAGGCCGCGGCGGCGCGGCCCGTCGGGGCTCCCGCCACCTCGTGCAGTACCACTGGTCGAAAGACGCCCCGCCCGTGGTGGCGCGGGCCATGGTGCTGGCCGGCAACACGCTGTTCGTCGCCGGGCCTCCCGACGTGGTGGACGAGGAGGCCGCCGTGCGCAGCCTCGACGCCCCCGCCATCGCCGCCAGCCTTGCCGCACAGTCCGATGCGCTCGACGGCAAGAAGGGCGCCGTGTTGCTGGCCATCTCCGCGGCCGACGGCACCACGCTGGCCACCCACAAGCTGGCCGCGCCGCCGGCGTGGGACGGCATGGCCGCCGCCGGCGGGCGCCTTTACCTGACCACCGTGGACGGCAAGGTGCTGTGCCTGGGCGGCGCGAAGTAGCGGAGAACGAACGGAGGGCGACGCACGGGCGCCGCCCTCAGCATTCGCCGTCGCGCGCGGGATCAGTTCTCGCTCGGCACCGCCCAGATGTTGCGGTACTGCACCGCGTTGCCGTGGTCCTGGAGCATGAGCGAGTCCGTCGGCGTGAGGCCGCTGGCGGCCGCTGCGGTGGTCTTGCCGGGCAGCACTTGGTCTTTGTGGATCAGGATGCCGTTGTGCCGCACGGTCATGGTCGGGGGGCGAGTGATCTTGCCGCCGGCGCCCACCTTTGCGGCCGTGAACTCGATGTCATAGGTCTGCCACTGGAGCGGCGGGAGGCAGGCGTTCACCCCCGTCGTGGCTACGTTGTAGATGGAGCCGCAGTCGTTGTTCCGGCTCCGGAGGCCGAACGACTCGAGCACCTGCACCTCGTAGCGCTTCTGGAGATACACGCCGCTGTTGCCGCGGCCCTGGCCGCGCTTGAGCGGCTCGTAGGGACAGCGGAACTCCACGTGGAAGCGGGCCGAGCCGAACTTGCGGACGGTGAAGTTGGTGCCGCCGCGCACTTGGGCGGCTCCCGTGTCGAGGGCCAGCCAGTTCTGGTTGGACCACTCCTTCAGCGAGGGCTTCTTGCCTTCCTCGAAGGGCAGCAGCACGATGGCGCCCTCGGGCGGCTTGGCCGCGAGGGTGGGGCTCTTGCGCACCGCCCACACGCCCTCGAACTTGCTCTTCTCGGCCTTGGCGGTCAGGGTCTTCTGTCCCACGAGCGTGCCCGTCCAGCCGCTGCCTTCCAGCGGCACGTTGCCGTCCTCATCCAGCGTGCCCGCAAGCTCGACGCGGAACTGCTTGGCCTTGGGGTCGGTCTTCCATAGCTCGCGCAGGAGCACGGCGCGGTAGCGGCCGCGGCCCTCGGCGATCACCTGTGCCAAGCCCGGCCCCTCGGCTCCATCCACGGTGAGCCGGCCGGCATACTCGCCTGTGTACTTCTCCA
>JADHXT010000003.1 GCA_016782825.1 Candidatus Brocadiia bacterium
CGCGTGTCTGCCCCCCCTGTCAGTCCGAGCGACGCCGAGGAATCTGGCTGAGGGCGGCGCGGCGCCCGAAGGTGGCCGCTGGGTCCGCCTGTGGCCAGATTCCTCGGCTCCGCGTTGCTCCGCTCGGAATGACAGGGGGGGCAGACACGCGCGAGGGAGAGCCGATGCCCCGGACGCTGCGTGAAGTTCCTCCACCCACGCTGGAGCAGGGGAGGAGCCTTCGAGCGGAAGACTCCTCCCCTGGGCGTGACGGGCTACTTGCCTGCGGCCGCGGCGAGCAGCTTGTCGCGGATGCGCTCGAGCAGCTTGCGGGCCTTGATGATGTCCTTCTTCTGCTGCGGGCCGGTGATCTCGCGCTCGATGGTCAGCGGGCCTTTGTATTTCAGGTCGATGAGTGTCTGGATGAAGCGCTTGATGCCCACCTCGCCCTTGCCGAGAGGGGTCTCGGTGCCGAGCTGGTTTTTCTTGGTGGGTCCCACGCCGTCCTTGGCGTGGACGCCGACGACGAGCTTGCCGACGAGCTTGAGGGCCTCGATGGGGCCGCCGGTGCCGTAGAGGATCATGTTGGCGGGGTCGAAGTTCACCTTCACGTTGGGCCGCCGGATGTCCTCGATGAAGCGGAGGAGGCAGGGGCCGGTTTCCTGGCCGGTTTCGAGGGAGAGCTTCTGCTTGCTCTTGGCCAGATAATCGGCGAAGGCGCGCACGGTGCGCACGATGGCGCGGTATTCGGGGTCTCTGCGGTCTTCGGGCACGAAGCCCACGTGGGCGGCCACGACTTTCACGCCGAGGACCTTCGCGAAGTCGGCGATTTCCTTGGCCTTCTTCACGCGGGCCTTGCGGGGGGCCTTGGGCACGAAGCCCACGGTCTTCTGCACGGTGGGGATGTCGTCGTAGCTTTCGCCGTCGAAGCCGCAGAAGACGGTGGTGATGGTCACGCCCATCTGCTTGGCGAGCTTCTTGAGCTCCTTGGCCTTTTCGGGCTTGAGCCACTCGTCGCCCGGGCGGCCCATCTGGGCGTTGGTGACGCCCACATCGAGCACCTTCTGGATGCTCTCGCGCGGGTCCTCGCCCACACCGAGCATCACGCCGATGGCCATTGGTTCCAACGCCATGTTCCACTCCTCCAATAAGGGAACGTTACGGGTGGCCGACGACCGCAGTGTACCTGCGGGCGCCCGACAAGTCAATGCGGGCTAGCCGCGAAAGAACGCCGCCAGCACGAGAGCGCTGGCCAGGGTGAGCGCGCACGGCACCAGGAAAATCGGCCGCCAGCGAAACTTGCCGTCCTGGGTGTAGCGATCCATCACCACGCCGGTGAACTGCGTGCCGAGGAAGAGCCCGAAGCCGAAGAGCGCCACCGTGTAGAGCCCCGTGGCCGAGCCCAGAATCTCCGGCGGCGCCTGCTGCGCCACGTAGATGAACCCCACGCCGATGAAGAAGGCATAGGCGATGCCGTGCAGCGCCTGCGATGCGATCACCAGCGCGCGGGGCCGCGTGAGGGAGTAGACGACATACATCAGAAGCCAGAACGCCGCGCCCAGGACGAGGGTCCAGCGGAAGCCAATCTGCCTGATCACGCGCTCGCCCTGGAAGACCATATACACCGAGGCGAGAACCTGCGCGGCCTGCGCGATGGTCATCACCGCCGGCACGTTGCGGTCCTCGACGCCCAGGTCGCCCAGGTAGCGCGCCGTGCCGAGGAAATAGAACTGGAGTTGAGTGGCCACCACGAACGACACGATGAGGAAGAGCAGGAAGTTGGGCTCCCGCAGCATGGAGAGCGCCTTGAGCAGCGGGTCCACGGCCTTGGGCGGCGTGTGGGGCAGGGTGAGGCAGTAGAGGCCCATCAGCAGCGACAGCAGGCCGGCCAGCACCAGGCAGTCGCTGCCGTCGCCGCTGCCCTTGGCGCGGCGCCACGCCGAGAGCATCCAGCCCACCAGCACCCAGGCGACGACGCCCCAGAGCATGATGCCGAAGGCCTGCTCCTTGGGCTTCGTCAGGTGCGAGAACATAAGGGAGTTCACGAGCGCCAGCGTGGGAGCGAAGGCCAGCGCATACAGGCACATGGTGACGAACAGACCGCGGAAGGTGGTCTTGCGCGCCGCCAGCAGCAGCACGCCGCCTATCAGGTGGGCGCCCGCGAGGAACCACTGGGTGGCCACATACATGTCCACCACCAGGCCGCCCACGAGGGGCGAGACGATGCAGCCCAGGTAGATGGTGCCGTAAATCCAGCCCGTCTGCTTGCCGCTCATCTTCAGCGGCCCCAGCAGCCGCGCCGCCAGCACCGGCGACCACGCGCCCCACACGGCGAATTGCAGAAACATCATCAGGCTCAACCGAACGTACAGTTCCGTGCTCATCACGTCCTCCTGACTCGGGGCGGGATGGGAAGCGCGCGTCAAGCATAGAGCGCGCGGGGCACGGCGTCAAGCGCTGATGGAAGGGAAAAGTGAAAGTGAAAGGGAAAAGTGAAAGGGAAAGTGAGAGTGAAAGGGAAGCCATGGTGTGCACCGATGGCATGCACTGGCCGAGCCCGTCGCAATGGACAGGCCCGGCCGTTCGGTGTGCTTTGCGATGTGCAGGTCAGATGCCTTCGGGGGCCGGGGGCTCCTCGTCGGGGATTCCCTCGTAGGGCTCGGGCTCGCCTGTGTCGGCGGGAGCGCCCGCCACCGCGGCGGCCGGCGGCGGCTCCTTGAAGAAGAGCAGGAAGGCGAGGGCGCACGCCACCGTAATGGAGCAAGGGATCAGGAAGATCCACGTCCAGTTAGGCACGCCATCTTTGGTCAACATGCCCATGATCCAGCCGGTGAACTTGGCGCCGAGGAAGCTGCCCAGCCCCAAGGTCATCAGTGTCAGGAGGGCCTGAGCCGACGCGCGGATATCCTTGGGCGCTACCCTGTCCACATAAATCTGCGAGACGACGAAGAAGAACGTGTACCCGACCCCGTGGAGGGCCAGCGAGCCCACCACGAGCCACACCGGCACCGTCTGGTACATCGCGAAGACCACGTAGCGCAAGGGCCACGCGATGACGCCGATGGCGAGGGTTTTCCGGACGCCCAGCTTCTTGAGCGCGAGGGCGAGCAGCGTGAGCATCACGATGCCCTCCGCGACCTGTGATACGGTCAGCAGCAGGGCCTCGTACTTCGGCTGGAATCCCACGCCGGTCTTGGTGGTTAGGAACGTCCCCGTTGGCAAGTAGTAGAATTGCAGTCCGGTGGTCACAACGAAGCTGATGATCAGGAAGAGCGCGAACTGCCGGTTCCTCAACAGGCGGAAGGCTTCGACGAAAGCCCACGGCTTCTCGGCTTGCTTCTTCGGCGGCGTGTGTGGCAGGAAGCAACAGGTGAGCGCCATCGCCAGCGAACACCAGCCCGCCAGGTGGAGCATGTCCCCAGGTACTGTCACGCCCTGTTTCGCAGCCAGTACGCGCCACAGTGTCAGGCCCCAGCCGGCGGCTATCCAACCGATCGTGCCGAAAGCTCGGATCGAGCCGAATTGCTTGTCAGCGTTGGTTAGATGGTGGAAGCACAAGGAGGCAGTGAGGGCGAGTGTTGGCGCGTAGAGCAGCGCGTAAATCACCATGGCTGGCATCATTTTGTCGAACGTCTTGTGCGCCGTCATCGTCAGGAGTACGAGGCCCCCGAGGAAGTGCACGGCGGCCAGGAACCACTGGGTGGGGATCCAGCGGTCCACGATCTGCCCGCCGATGAACGGCGCCACCATGCAGGCCAGCCACAGCGCGGCGAAGATCCAACTCGCCTGGTCGTGGGAGAAGCCCAGACCATGTTCGCCTACGTCGGTAATCAAGTATCGATACAGTGTCGGCATCCACGCGCCCCAGATGGCGAACTCCAGAAACATCATCAAGCTTAGCTTGATGCGCAAGCTCATCTTCATCCTGTCTTCTCCTGTCCAGGGCGAACGCCTGTAGCCCACGATGCCGAACGGGCGCACTTCTACCCCACATCGTTCCGGCTTGTCAAGCCCATTCCCTCGTCTCAGGCATGGCTCGACATCGAGGGGCGTTCCTTGCGGCGCTCTCGTCTCGGCTTTCGCCATCCCGTCGGGCGCGCATCCCGACCGCCGCGCCTTCCTTGCACTGGCAGGTCAAATCCCTATAATCTAAGGTCTTGCACATTTTCGCCAAGCCACGCTTCTGTGCGGAGACCAGAATGGCCGACCATACGACAGCAGACCTGCGCAACTTCGCCATCGCCGGCCACGGCAGCTCCGGCAAGACCACCCTGGCCGAGGCCATTCTGTTCAAGGCCGGCGCCACGTCGCGCTTTGGCAAGCCCGAGGAGGGCTCGTCCATCGCCGACGCCGACGCGGACGAGCGGGAGCGGCAGTTCACGATCTACTCCTCGATCCTGCACGCCAAGCACGCGGGCAAGCTGCTCCAGATCATCGACACGCCCGGCTACGACGATTTCTTCGGCGAGGTGGCCGGCTCGCTGCCGGCCGTGGAGACGGCGCTCATCGCCGTGAGCGCCGACACCGGTATCCAGGTGAACACCCGCCGCGCGTGGAAGGCCGCCGAAGCACTCGGCCTCGCCCGAGCCGTCGTCGTCACCAAGATGAACGCCGAGAACGCCAAGTTCGCCGACGTGCTCGAGTCCATCCAAAGCACCTTCGGCAATACCTGCGTGCCCATCACGCTGCCCGTGGGGCAGGGCGCCGGCTTCAGCGGCGTGGTGAACACCCTCACCCCGCCGGCCGATGTGCCGGGCGACGTCGTGGGCGACGTCGAGGCGGTCGGCCAGGCCCTCCGCGAGTCCATCATCGAGGCCGACGAAGAGCTCATGATGCGCTACCTCGAGGAGGAGGAGATCACGGGCGACGAGGTCATGGGTGCCGCCGTGGGAGCCGTGGCCAGTGGCTCGCTCGTGCCGGTCTTCTGCGTGGCCGCCGAGAACGCGCTCGGCGTGGCCGAGCTGCTCGACGCGGTGGTCGCGCTCTTCCCCTCGCCCTGCGAGGGCCTCGTGCGCAAGGGCGTGAAGCCCGGCACCGAAGAGGAAGTGGAGCGGCCCGGCAGCGAGGACGCCCCGTTCAGCGCCCAGGTGTTCAAGGCTCTCTACGACCCCTTCGTGGGCAAGCTGGCCTACTTCCGCGTCTTCTCCGGCACGCTCAAGCTCGAGGACGGGCTTTACAACGTGCGCATCGGCAAGAACGAGAAGGTGCACCACCTCTACCGCGTGCAGGGCGAGAAGCAGGCCGAGGTGAGCGACGCCATCGCCGGCGACCTCATCGCCGTGGCCAAGATCGAGAGCCTCGAGGTGGGCGATACCCTCTGCGCGCCCGACGACCCCGTCGAGTTTCCGCCCATCTCCTTCCCCAGCCCCATGGTCGCCCGCGCCGCCGAGCCCAAGAACCGCGGCGACGAGGGCCGCATGTCCCAGGCCATCTCGCGCATCGTGAGCCAGGACAGAACCTTCCACGCCGAGCGCGACGAGGAGACAGGCGAGTTCATCACCACGGGCATGAGCAACCTGCATCTCGACGTGATCCTCAGCAAGCTCAAGCGCAAGCCCTTCGAGGTGGAAATGGTCCTCAAGGACCCGCGGATCGCCTACAGGGAAACCATCGGCTCCAAGAGCACCTGTGCCTACCGCCACAAGAAGCAGACCGGCGGCGCCGGCCAGTTTGCCGAGGTGCACCTGCGCCTCGAGCCGCTCGAGCGCGGCGGCGACTTCGAGTTCGTCAACGAAATCTACGGCGGCTCCATCCCCACCAACTTCATCCCGGCCATCGAGAAGGGCGTGCGGGAAACGATGACCAAGGGCGTGGTGGCCGGCTACCCGGTGGTGGACGTGCGGGTGGCCGTGTACGACGGCAAGTACCACGACGTGGACAGCTCCGAGATCGCCTTCAAGATCGCCTCGTCGCGCGCCTTCAACGATGCATTCAAGCAGGCCAAGCCGCAGCTCCTCGAGCCCATCGTGGACATCGAGATCACCGTGCACAGCAAGTACATGGGCGACATCATGGGCGACATGAGCGGCCGCCGCGGACGCATCCAGGGCATGGAAACCGACGGCGACCACCAGATCATCAAGGCCCAGGCGCCACTGGCCGAAGTGACCAACTACAGCCAGCAGCTCCGCTCCGTCACCGCGGGCGAGGGCAGCTACACCATGGCGTTCAGCCACTACGAGCCCGTGCCGCCCAGCGTCCAGCAGCAGGTGATCGCCCAGAGCGGCAAGAAGACCGGCGGCGACGACGACTAGGCCCCGCCACTCCCGCGTTGCATCCTCACGCAGGCCGCCCACACCCGGGTGGCCTGCGTGCGTTCTGCCACGTGGTGCTTGACACGGCACCGCCCCGCGCGTAGCTTCGCACCACACCGACATCCCGCACAGGAGACAGGCAACCATGACAACGGGCCGCGACATTCGGCTGGCGCAAGGCGAGTGGCAGGTGGCGTTCGACCCCTCCGCATCGGCGCTGGCCTGTGCCCACGCGGCATCGGGCGCGGTCATCGAGGGCGTGCTCTCCTTCCAGGCGCTTCGCGACGACGGGGCGGAGGCGTGGCGCATCGTCCCCTCCCGCGACGACGTGGCCGACCGCCTGGCCCTCCTCGCGCCAGACGGCAACGTGCAGGGCTACCTGGCCGCGAGCGTCCGGGGCGGCGTGCTGAGCATCCGCGCCGTCCATCGCGCGGCACAGGCCTACCGCGGCACGCTGCGCTTCCGCGGCACCGCACGGCTCGGCGCCGACACCTTTGCCTGCCGCACCCGCGCCCCCGAGGCGCCGCGGGTGGTGCAGATGGCCGCCGGCCCGGCCGACAGCGGGCTCAACGACTCGCTCTTCGACATCCCCACCGATGCCGTGCTGCGCCTCGGCGGCGACCGCGTGTCCATCACCACCGTGCCCGCCGAGGAAGGCAAGGCGCCGGCTTTCGGCGTCGCCCTCACCGCACGGCCCGAGACGGCGGCCCGTTCCGCGCTCACCTTCGAGCTCGAGCGCGGCTACTACCGCTCCCGCTACGTGCCGCACTACAGCCCCATCGACAAGACTCGCTGCCCCTCGCCGCCCACGGGCTGGATGTCGTGGAACGTCTACTTCGACACCGCAGGCGAGGAGGAGAACCTGGCCGAGGCCCGTGTGGGCGCCGAGCACCTTCAGCCCTTCGGCCTCGAATTCTGGTCGATCGAATCGTGGCAGGACAACTCCGACACCCTGCCCGTCAGCCAGTTCCACAACCTCACCCTCCGCCCGCACCCCGGCCAGTTCCCCCACGGCATGAAGTGGCTGGCCGACGAAATCCGCGCCCTCGGCTTCCGGCCCGGCATCTGGACCGTGCCCTTCGGCACCGGCGACGAGGCCTTCTACGCCGAGCACCGCGAGTGGTTCCTCCACGACGCCGATGGCCAGCCCCTGCACAACTGGTGCGGCCGCACCGTGCTCGACCCCTCGCAGCCCGCCGTCCGCCAGCACATGGAAGACACCCATCGCACCATGGCCGAGGACTGGGGCTACGAGTTCTTCAAGATCGACGGCATGTCGGGCCGCAGCCAGGGCTACTCGGCCCACTTCTACGAACGCGACGACGTGCGCGCCACCTTCCGCGAGCCGTGCGACGCCCCCTTCGCGCTCTGCGTGGAAGCCCTGCGCCGCGGCATCGGCCCCGACCGCGTGTGGCTCGCCTGCCAGGGACACTACACAGGCCCCGAGGTGCCCTACGCCGACGCCGGCCGCATCGGGGCGGACATCGTGCACCCCAACCAGCCGCCGAAGTGGCACAACATCCTCCACCAGGCCGAGGCCACACTCAACCAGCTCTTCGCGCACAACGTCGTGTGGTACGGCGACCCCGACACGCTGCTCGTCGGCGAGTTCCTCCCGCTCGACGTGGCGCGCATCGCCACGATCGTCGTCGGCCTGCCGGGGCAGGTGACGTTTGCCGGCGACAAGCTGGCCGCCCTGCCGCCCGAGCGGATGCGCCTGCTCCAGCAGTGCCTGCCCGTGTGTGACGTGCGGCCCCTCGACCTCTACCCCCTCTTCGACCGCGCGCCCGTGTGGGACCTCAAGGTGCGGCGGCCCTTCGCCGCGTGGGACGTGGTGGCGCTCTTCAACTGGAGCGACGCCGAGGCGGAGACAGGCTTCGCCTTCGCCGAGCTGGGTCTGGAAGGGGAGGGCGACTACCTGCTCTACGACTTCTGGGGCGAGCGCTTCCTCGGCGCTCACAGCCGGCGCTTCGCGGCCCCCCTCGCGCCGCGGTCCAGCCTGCTGCTGGCCGTCCATCCCGCGCTCGGCCGCCCGCAGCTCGTCTCCACCGACCGCCACATCACCCAGGGCGCCACCAGCCTCGACGCCCTCCACTGGGACGACGCCAGCCGCACCCTCAGTGGCACCGTGCGCCTCGTGGCCGGCGTGGCCACCACGCTGGTAGTCCACCTGCCCGAAGGCTTCGTGCTGAGCGCCGCCGAGGCAGGCGAAGCCCAGGTAGTCTCGTGCACCCCGCGCGCCGACGGCACCCTGGCCCTCACCCTCCACCGCGGCACCCCCGGCGCCGCGTGCTGGCGGTTGCGCTTCTGATCTTGAATGCGGCGGGGTGGGCGTGTAGAATAGTCTCAGTGGAGACACGAATCGAGCGCGGGTGCGACGCATCTCGCGTCAGGCGTCACGTGCTGGAGGATGTGGGCATGAAGATCGAGATCGAGCGCGAAGAGGACGGACGGTGGATCGCGGACATCCCCGAGCTGCCAGGTGTGTTGGCCTACGGCCAGGGCCGCGATGAGGCTCTGGCGAAGGCGAAGGCTCTGGCGCTCCGCGTCATCGCCGACCGTCTGGACCACGGCGAGGCCATTCCCGAACTGGACGAGTTGTTTGCGGTGCCCGCATGAGCGCGTGGCCTTCGGTCAAGTCACGCAAGGTCTTCTCTGCCCTTCTCCGCATTGGCTGGACGCCCAAACGCGAGGCACGGGGTTCCCATCGCGTGCTGTCGCGACATGGCTGGCCCGACTACGTATTCGCCTTCCACGACAGGGAAGAGATCGGGCCACGGATGCTGCGCCGCGTCGCAAAGCACACGGGGTTGACGCCGGAGGACCTCTAGGGGCCCGTGCTGGCGGCTGCGCTTCTGAGGCGGCTCAGTGGTCGGGCCAGATGTCCCACTTCCATCGCGTGTTGGCGAGCTGGTCGCCTTCGGCGCGGCGGCCGTGCACGGTGCCGAGGACGAGGCGCTCGCCGTCGCTGCGCAGGTGCACGATGCCCTGGATCGAGCGCTCGTGGAGCTGCGCCGTGCCTTTCTTGAACGCGGCCTGCTCCTTCTTCGAGAGCTTGCGGAAGCACGCGGCCAGCTCGGTGGAGAAGACGGCGGGCGTGCGGCTCTGCGAGTAGCGGGTGATGGTGCCGAGGAGGACGGCGCGCGGGTGGCCGTGCGCGTCGTTGCGGTTGTCGCCTGAGGAGATGACGGCCGCGTCGGGCTTGACGGCCCGCAGGAAGTCCACCGAGAAGTGCTGGCTGCCGTGGTGCGCCGCCTTGTAGACGCGGGAGTGGGCGTTCTTCGCGTGCTTCTTCAGGTCGGCCAGCAGGTCGTCCATGGACGGCTCGTTGAGGTCGCCCGTCAGCAGGATGGTCTGGTCGCCGTGCACGAGGCGGAGGACGATGGAGTTGCCGTTCACCGTCTTGCCGGCGTCGCCGTACCAGGGATAGGATGCCTTGGCCCCCTTGCCGCTGGCGCGCGGCCCGAGCACCTCGATGGCCAGGTGCTCGTTCTGGCGGTCGTAGGGGGGCAGATACTTGTCGGCGGCGTCGAGGCGGCGGAACTGGAATCCGCCGGGCGGCGGCTCCACGCGGCCCTTCCAGCGGGGCAGTTGCCGCATCTTGTCGAGGATGCCCGGCAGGTTGGCCCGGGCCGTGGCGACGGCCTCGACGAAGCTCTTCATGAGTGTCTTCATCTTTGGCACCGCGTTGGCCGATGGTGCGTGCACGAGGCCGAAGACCCGCCCGTCCTCGCGGCGGCCGGGGTCCTTCGCTGCGTCGGTGCGGCGGAAGAGGCCGTTGTGGTAGACGCGCTTGACGGCGATGCGCGGGTGCTTGAGGATGCGCAGGAGGCCCTGGGTGTGGTCGGCGTCGCTGTGGGTGGCCACCACGGCCTCGAAGTCCACGTAGTGGTCCTTCTTGTCGAGCCGGTACTTGTTGCGGATGAACTCGAGGGCGTCGGCACTCTCGCCGCCGTCGATGAGCACGCGGCGGTCGTCGGGCGTCTGGATGAGGATGGAGTCGCCCTGGTCCACGTCGATGAAGAACACCTCGAGGCAGCGGCGGCGGGAGGCCGACTGCGGGTTCACGTAGCCTTGGCCGCCGCGGTAGGCCACGTGGATGCGGCCGGTGGCCGGGAGCTGGGCATCGGGCTCGATGATCTTCATCCACTCGCCGAGGAGGAGCGAGGCGCCCTTCTTGCCGCCGGTCCGCGTGGTGTAGGCGGCGGCCAGCGGCTCGGCAGCGTAGAGGTACTGGGGGAAGTTGGGATCGACGATCACATGCAGGTCGGCCGTGCTCACGGTAGCCCTCCTTTTCGCGTGTGTGCGTGCGCGCCCGCGGTGGGTGGGAAGTGAGTTCGCCGGGCGTGCCTCCTTCCGGACGGCGAGGCGGCAGAATGCGCGCGGACCGAGCGCGCTCCACTGTATGTCCGACGGACTGCGATTTCAAGGAAAATCGCCGGCGGGCGTGCAGAAGTTCTGGCGGTGGCAGGGTACGTGGGAGGTGTGCGGAGGGGAAGCGCCTCGCCGGGAGCTCCCCCTCCGCGTTGGAGTTATCCAGTCATGCAGCCGTGCGTGCGATCACTTGATCGTGATGTCCTTGTAGCTGTAGCCGGCGCGCTTGAGCAGCGTGGCGCAGTTGGCCTTGCGGCCGGTCTTGCCGGCGGCGAGCATTGCGTCGGTGAGGAGGGCCACCTGGGCGCCGAAGAGCGCGGGCACGTGGTTCGCCGTGGTGCGGCCAGTGACGAGCTTGGCGAAGTTGTCGCCGGGGTCGCTGGGATAGCCGCGGGGCACGGTGAGCGGCACGGCCTTGGGGTCCTTGCCGGGCTGATGGAGGGTGAGGCCGGGGCTGCCCATGCCCATGGTGAGGATGCCCTTGGTGCCCTGGATGCGCACGTCGTCGCTGAAGCCCTTGATGTAGTCGCCGATGATGATGAGGCGGCCGGCGGCGCCGTTGGTGAGCTCCACGCTGTAGGAGCCGTTGATCTCGATGGGGCGCCTGGCGCCGTGGTACAGGAAGTCGTAGCTGCCCTGCACGCTCTTGGGCATGGCGCCGGTCATGTACAGCAGGATGTCCTGGTAGTGGGAGCCGCTGTCGTTGAGCTGGCCGCCGCCGGAGTACTTGGGGCTGCCGCGCCAGCCGTTGCCGCGCCAGTCCTGCGCCATGTACACGTAGAAGCCGGTCACGTCGCCGATGGTGCCTTTCTGGATGAGCCGGCGCGCGGTCACATACTTGGCCTCGAAGTGGCGCTGGTAGGTGAGGAGGAACACCAGCTTCTTTTTCGCCGCCAGCTTGGCCACGGCGATGGCGTTCTTGACGCCGCACACCATGGGCTTCTCGATCATCACGTGCAGGTTGTGCTCGAGGGCGTACATCGTGTGATCGTAGTGGAGGGTGTGGGGCGAGAAGACACCCACGGCGTCCAGCTCGCACGAGTCGATCATCTTCTGGTAGCCGTTGGGGCCTTTGAAGCGTGCCACCTTGTGGCCCAGGCCTTCCTCCAGCTTATCCAGGCAGTCGGCGCTCGTGTCGGTCGCCGCCACCACGTCCACGGCCTTGTCCTTGTTGAGGGAGAACACGCGGTTGCGTCCCATCCCTCCCGGCCCGATCACCCCGAAACGGATCGTCTTGGCTTTCGCCACGGCAAGCTCCTCGCGTCTGGCCAAGCCACAGGAGGACGGCCGAGGCCCGGTGCCTCGGCCCGCTCGGCACAGTGTAACCGAGCCCGTGCAGAAATCAAGGGGGAAAGCAGAAAGATCGCGCGCGATGTTCCGAGGCCTGTCAGCCGGGCTGCACGAGGGTGCGGCCGGCCTCGTAGGCTTCGGCGAGGGCGGTGGGGTGGTCGAGGATGTCGTCCTTGGTGTCCACGTTGATATAGCAGTGGTCGCCGGCGTACTCGAGTTCGAGCACGTCGCACAGGGCCTTGAGGGTGCGGCGGGCGCCGTCGAACATCCAGGGGCGGTCGCTGCCGCACACGGAGAGCAGCAGGCCACGGCGGCCGGGGCGGGGCGGGTCGAACAGCGGCTTGCGGGCGACGTACTTGAGGTTCCAGAAGCACTGGCACCGGTCGATGAGCATCTTGGCGTAGGTGCTCACGGCGGTGAAGTAGATGGGCGAGGCGAAGAGGAGGTGGGTGGTGCCGAGGAGCTTGGGGTAGACGTCCTGCATGTCGTCCTTCATCACGCAGCGGCCGGTGCTGATGCAGCGGTCGCAGGCGGCGCAGGGGATGAGCTTGTGGCCGCGGATGGCGTACAGCTCGGTGTCGGCGCCGGCGTCGGCGGCGCCGCGGAGGGCTTCGTGGAGGAGGCGGTCGGTGTTGCCGTCGCGGCGCGAGCTGCCGGCGATGCCGAGGACGGTGGGGATTGGGGATTTGCGATTTGCGATTTGCGATTGGGGATTGGCGATTGGGGATTGGCGGTTGGCGATTTGCGATTGGGGTGCGGGGGCGTCGGTCACGTGTCGGCCTCCTCGGGCGGGTCGGCGGTTGCCTTGGGGATGAGGCGCTCGGGGGTGCGGGTGGGCACCTCGATGAGGCGGAGGAAGCGCAGCTCGATCTCGCGGACGGTTTCCTCGAGGGTGTCGGTCTCGCCGTCGTCGTCCACGTCGGTGGGCAGGTGGGCCTGGCCGCCGGCGAGCATCCCGTGTCCGCCGCCGGAGCCGATGTCGTCGAGGAGTGCGGCGGCGAGGTCGCCGGCCTTGCCTTGGCGCAGGTCGGTGCGGACGGAGAGGTGGAGGCGGCTTTCCACGAGGCCATGCACGAGCACCCAGCGGATGCCCTGGATGCGGAGGAAGAAGTCGGCCATCTCGCCCAGGATGTCGGGGGCGGGGATGGTGCCCAGGTTGCAGATGGCCACGTTGCCGTAGATACGACAGTCGGCGAGCGCGCGGGCCAGGGTGGCGAAGTAGTCGCGGGGGAGGCGCTCGCGCTCGATCTTGGCGAGGGCGCGGTGGTTGGCTCGGGGATAGAGGTAGAGGAAGGCGTCGGTGTCGGCGTCGCTGGCGCCGCGGGAGAGGTTCTGTGTGTCGGTCTTGATGCCGTAGAGCAGTGCGGTGGCGAGCTGGACGTTGGGCTCGATGTCGGCGGCCTGGAGGTATTCGGTGAGGATGGTGGAGGCGGCGCCGTAGTCGGTGCGGATGTCGGTGAACTGGTCGGAGGTGACCCGGGGGCCGCGGGGGTGGTGGTCGATCACGATGTGGGCCTCGACGTCGTCGGGCCAGAAGCAGTTGCCGAAGCCGGGCTGGGTGTCCACGAGGGCGCGCAGGTCGAAGGCCGCCAGGTCGAGCGACGCCGTGTCTGCGAGCGTCTCGCCGAGGAACTGAAGGGCGGCTCGGTTCTCGACGCGCACCACTTCGCCGGTGGCGGCGAGGGTGACGTCGAGGCGTGCCTTCTCGCTGAGCAGCAGCTTGAGGGCCGCGGCACACGCGATGCCGTCGGGGTCCGGGTGGTCCTGCACGGCCACCACCGCCGTGCGGTGGCCCCGCACGAAGTGCAGCAGACGAGCGAGTCGGGTGCGGGCCCTGTCGGATGCCTTGGCCATGGCGCGCGCTCGCCGGGGGAGGGGAGGAGGCAAATACCCGGATAGGTGCCTTGCACCGTTTCCGCGGTTGGTTTATTATACATACTCGTCTGACGGGCACGCAACCGTGCCGAACGCCCGAGGGTCGGCGGGATCTTTGCGACACTGGAAAGGAGCATGCATGGCAGCCGTAACCCCGCTCGAGTATGCCATCAAGCTGGAGCAGGACGGTCTGGCGTTCTACACCCAAGCCGCGGCGGACACGACGAACCCGCTGGGCAAGAAGATGTTCGAAGGGCTCGCCGCCGACGAGACGCGCCACGAGCGCATCCTGCGCCAGGTGGCCGCCGACATGCAGGTGACCCTTGACGACAAGTTGCCGAAGGACCGCATCGTCACCCTCTTCGCCACGCTGGGCGAGGAGCTCCGCAGCCAGCTCGACGCCGGCGCCGGCGACACCGACGTCATCGACAATGCCCTCGTAATGGAAAGGGCCGCCGAGGCACACTTCCGCTCCTGCGCGGCCGACGCCAGCGACGACCTGAAGGCTCTCTACGAACGCCTGGCGCTCGAGGAAAGCCAGCACGTGGATATCCTGGAAAACACCAAGACCTACCTCAACGACACAGGCCACTGGTTCTGCTGGGACGAAGGCAGCGTGCTGGACGGCGGCTGAGCCGCGCCACGAAAGAACACGGCCTGCGCTACGGTATAATCCCATAGCAGAAGCCCGGCGGGGCACTGGCCCCTGCTTTTGCACTTGACAGCCCTTGGCGCGACTGTATAATTGCCAAGTGCCAAGTGAGTTGGAACCATTCGGGAAGGGCGTGACGACGTAAGCCGCGCGCTGGCTCCTCCGGAGCGCGCGCGATAGCGAAGGAGTCCCGAGCGTGGCACGTAACGTGGCCTGGGGCATCGACATCGGAGAATCGGCGATCAAGGTCGTCCAGCTCCGCAAGAGTGGCGATTCGGTCGTCGTGCAAGACCACCGCACCATCGCGTGTGCCGCGCGGCCCGAAGAGGCCCAAGGCGCCGACAAAGACTACCGCATCCGCAATGCCATCGCCACGCTCCTGGAACAAGTAGACATCAAGGGCACCGTGGTCGTCTCCATCTCCGGCCAGGAGGTGTTTCCCCGCTTCCTGCCGCTGCCGCCGGTGGAGGCGAAGCGCATCCCCGAAGTGGTGCGCTAC
This sequence comes from Candidatus Brocadiia bacterium, assembly GCA_016782825.1. GTDB lineage: Bacteria > Planctomycetota > PUPC01 > DSUN01 > DSUN01 > BS750m-G60. Next base: position 14,924 of record JADHXT010000003.1, read on the forward strand.
GAGGCCCGCACCTCCATGCCCTTCCCCATCGAAGAGGTGGTGTGGGACTACCAGCCCCTCGACGAGCACCCCGAGCCCGGCGAAGAAATCGAAGTGGCCCTCTTCGCCATCAAGCGCGCCACCGTCTACGGCTATCTGGCCAACCTGCGGCTCGCGCACCTCGTGCCCGATATCCTCGAGATTGGCCCCCTCGCCCTCTACAACCTGCTGTGCTACGACCGCGACATCGATGTGGGCACCGTGGTCATCGACGTGGGCGCCGGCAACACCGACCTGCTCATCATCGACGGCGACCGCTTCTGGACCCGCAACGTGTCCATCTCCGGCAACGACATTACCCGCGCGCTTCAGGAAAAGTACCAGATCTCCTTCGAGGAGGCCGAGCAGCTCAAGCAAAAGGCCGCCGACTCGAAGCAGGCCGAGAAGCTCTTCGGCGTCATGCGCCCCATCGTGGACGACCTGCTCGGCGAAATCCAGCGGTCCATCGGCTACTACAAAGCCCAGACGCACAACGTGCGCATCGAGCGCGTCATCCTCCTGGGCAATGTGTTTCGCCTCGAGCCCCTGGTGGGCTACTTCCGCGAGAGCCTGGACGACTACGACGTGGCCCGCATCGGCGGGCTGCAACGCATGCGCGTGGCCGGCGCCGACCCCGCCGAGTTTGCCCCCGAAGTGGGCAACTACGGCGTGGCCATCGGCCTGGCCCTCCAGGGCCTCGGCCTGGGCCGCGTGACCATCGACATGATGCCGTCGGATGTCATCCGCCAGCGCCTCATCAAGCAAAAGCTCCCCTACGCCGCCGCCGCCGTGGGCCTCCTGGCCGTGCCGATCTTCCTCGGCTTCGGCTCGGCCGCGAGCGACGTGTCCACCTACGACACCAAGGTGAAGGAAGTGGTGCCGAAAATCCAGCGGTACCAACAGCTTGCGGCCGAGGAGAAGAAGGCCGCGAACCTGGAGCCCATGGCCAGCCAGCTCGAGGCCATCAGCAGCATCGGCCAGGGGCGGGCCGAATGGCCCCTGTACATGAATAGCCTCAACGAGGCCCTCCGTCAGGTGCCACGCAACCGCTTCCTTCTGCGGCGCATCCTCCACCTGGGCGATGGCACCGCCGCCCCCGGCATGGCGGGCGGAGGAGGGCTCGGACGCGGCGCGCGGCGAGCCCCACGCCCCGCGGCAGCGGAAGACAAGCTGCAGGAAGACGCCGTGACGCTCCTGCTCGAATTCGAGAGCGACCAGCGCTTCATCGTGGCCGACACCCGACTGCTCGAGCAATACTTCATCGGGCAGGCCTACGTGCGGAAAGTGGAGTTTGGCGAAGTGCGTCAGATGGCCGGCCAGATGGGCGGCGCGGCCGGGGGCCGCGAGGGCCTGATCCGCAACGCGGCCGATAGCGTGTGGGTCTCCTCGGTCACCGTCGTCTTCAGCATGCAGCCCCTCAAGGAGAGCCAGCCGTCTGCACCCGACAAGGCCGGCAATCGCAAGTAGCACCGCCGAGCGCCACGCGGGACCACACTGGTCGAGGAACACAATCCTATGTTATTTCTGAAGAAGCATGTCTTCTGGATGCTCATTGTCCTCGCCCTCCTGGCCGAAGGGGGCCTCACCTACGTTCTCGTGGGCAAACAGACCGACGCGCGCGCCATGCGCAAGGAGTACGAGCAGAAGAAGCAGCAGCTCGATACCTTCGAGCGCAAGCCCCCCGGCCAGCCCAAAGTGCTCAAGGCCCTCGGCGAACGTAAGGCCGCCGTCCGCGACGAACTCACCGACTGCCTCCTGTTCCTCTGGCACCGCGGAGAGGCCCTCGAGCAGCTCTTCGACGACGAGCGTCTCGCCGCGGCCAACGTGACGCCGTGGAGCCGCCACGTGGAAATGGGCATGGGCCGCTTCAAGCTCCTCTACCAAAACACCTACGACGCCCACGTCGAGAAGCTCGCGCCCAAGATGGAGAAGGTGCTGATCGGCCGCGAGGCGTTGGGCCTGGCGCCGAGCAACTTCTTCACACTCACCGACATTCGCATCGGCGATATCTTCAGCGCCCAGAAGAAGTTCTGGGTGCTCAAGGAAATCGTCGACATCGCCGCCGACTCCAACATGGCCAGCCTCGCCAAGGTGCAGGTCACACGCGAAGCCCTTGATGGACCGGCCCGCGGCCGGGCCGCGCCCACCCGCAAGGGCACGCTGCAAAGCGCCGTCAGCGTGCAGCTCATCGTGCGGTGCGAGTACCCCAAGCTCAGCAACTTCGTCGAAAGGCTCCATGCCTCGTCCCTCGGCATCCGGATCCTCTCCGTTAACAACATCCAGCGCGCGGCGGGCGTCGCGGCGGCCGGGTCAGAGTTCGCGCCCACGATGCGCGCGCCCCGGATGCCCGGCCCCCCCATGATGCCGCGCCCGGGAGGCATGAGCGCGGAACGGGGCCTCGAGGGCGGCGTCGCCATCCCGGGCACCCCCCGCCGCCCCATCGCCCCTGGGGCACCGGGCATCGTCCCCGCGGAAGTGCCTGTGGCCGCGCGCAGCGCCAAGGCAGGCGAAGTGGTGCGGCAGCTCGTCGAGGCCCAGATCCTCTGCGAGGTGCCCGACGTCAATCTCGATATCTACCAGGTGGCCTTCAGCAAAGCCGCCTTCCCCAAGAAGTCCGACGTCAAGAAGTGGGCCGAGCAACAGGTGGCGGCCGCGGAGGCCATCCTGCTGCGAGCCAAGACCACTCGGGCGGCCCGATGGGCCGACGCCGCCATCCAGAAGCTCCCCGCGCCACCGCCCGAGAAGGCCGCCGAGCCAGGCAAGGCCGCCGCTCCAGCAGCGGCCACCAAGCCTCACACTCTCGTGGCCTACCCGGGCACGCCGTACGAGCGCGAGTATGTCGTGAGCGACCCGGCCCTGGCCCGCACGTGGCTCGCGAACGTCGCCAGCTACGAAGTGCTCCACGTGCGGGCACTCAAGGCCTTCTGGGAGTACGTGTTGGCCGCGCTCGGCACCGAGCGCACCAGCACCCGCGACGGCGTGGTCATCACCTTCCGCGACAAGAGCCACTTCGACGCCGACGCAGCCAACATGTATGAGCAGACCCTCACCGTGGCACTTGTCAAGCCAGGCACGCCCAGGAAGGCGAGCAAGCCGCGGCCCGTAACCGTCAAGTTCGGCCTCGCAGTCTTCACCCCTGACGAAAGCGCCAGAGGCCAGCAAATCTGGAAGGGGTTCGAGCGCTAGCCGCCGGCACCGTTGCCGGGCCGCACGTCTCGCACCGTCGAAGGGAATCGTTTATGAGCCTCCAGGGCATCAAAGATGTGGCCTTCCACCACGGCGAGAAGGTCGTGCTGGGAGCCGTCCTGATCTTCGTCGGGCTCAACGCATACAGCCACTTCACCGGTGGAGAAGAAGGGGCGGGGGGCGTCGGCCCCATCGATATCCGAGGGGCCGACGGCGTGTCCAGAGCCATCGACCCCGCGTTCGTCCAGGCCGCGCTCCCCTACGTGGAGCCCGTCGAGATCGCCACCCCACGGCGCACCCCCTTCTGGGCCCCCATGACCGTCTTGCTGCCCCCGATCGCCGATCTCCAAGAAAAAGAGAACACCAAGGCCACCCGCAAGTGCGGCTCCACCATCGTAGGCAGCCCGCGGCTCGTGCCGCTCACGCCCGCCGAGCAGAGGGCATACATGCCCCGCGGTGCCACGGGCCAGCCGTGCGAGGTGAACGTGGGGGTGGACCCGAAAGCCAAGGACACGCTGACGTTCGAGGTCGTCCGCCACGGCCATTGGGTGGCGTACGAAGCGCTGCTGGCCAACGAGAACAAGTGCCGCGTCCTGGTCAAGGCGGCCCGCGCCGGCATCGTGTATGGCGACCGCATCGTGATGCCCACCGTCGATGCCGAGCCGTGCAAGGAAGAGAAGCTTGGCCTGGTGGTCCTGCGCTTCAAGCAGCCACCCAAGCCCGAGACACCCGAGGACGATAACGCCACCACCATCATCCGGTGGCATCTGGCCACGGAGTACCGCATCTACCGCCAGAGCGAGTTTGACGAGAAACGCATCCTTCTCGCACGCCTCTCCGCCCAGGGCCGCCGCGGCACCGTCGACCCCGTCGGCCGCCGCACGCCGCGTGCTCCGGCCGGCTACCCGGGCGGCTACCCCGGCGCCCCGCCAGGAGGCCGGCCCGGCGTCTCCCCCGAAAGGGGAGCCGAGGGCCTCGTGCCCATCCGGCCCGGCGCGGTGCGGCCGGGCGCCGCGGTGGAAGAGCGCAGGCCCGCCGAAGCCGAGGCTGCGAAGGAAGGCGAGTACATCTACTCCGACCGCACGGTCGAATCCGAAATGCTCTACCGCTACTGGATCGAGGCTTTTACCACCATAGCCGTGGGCGACGGCCCGTCCAAGGAGCTCAAGGAAGAGCTCGAGCCCTTCCGCGTCCGCACCAAGCAGAAGTTCTCTTTCAGATACGTGGGCGGCACCTACGACAAGGCCCACATCGTGGTCTACATCGGCCAGCCCATCCCCGAGTCCAACTCGAGGACCTTCCAGGTGCCGATCGGCGCCCGGATCGGCGACCTGCCTCTGGCCGAGACGCCGGAGACGCCAGCCGCCACCGAACCCCGGCCTGGGGCCGAATCCATCGAGACGGCCAAAGGCGATCCCTTCGAGTTCGTGACGCGCTACGTGCTCGTGGACATCATCCCTGACGCCTATCGCGTCGTGCCCCACGAGCGAGCCGTCTCGCGTCGCGACGAGGACGGCAAAGTGGTCTTCATCAAGGAAACCGTTCTGCGCGAGGAAGTGGCCCGACAGATCATCATCCGCGACCGAAAGAACCGCCTGTTGACCTTGTGGTACGAGCGCCCGATCAGGACGGCGCCGGCCAAGCCCAAGGCCGACCGACGGCCAGGATACCCGCCGACTCCCCGCCCACGCACCCCGCGGCGACCGGCTCCCGGCCTCAGGCCACGCCCAGACATGCCCGAGCAGCCTAGAGTCATCCGGTAACCGATGGAGAATCGGGTTGACCCATCCCGTGTATTCCGCTAGAATAAGCCCTGCTTTTCACCTTGCCAGCCGCACAGGCTCCTCCGATGTCAGGAGGCGTCCCTGCGACCATGAAAGGAGGCGTGGTGTGCCTGCGCCGAATGCCCACCGATCCCCCGAAGCTGCCCTGAGCTCGCCCATGCGACGCACCGCTGCCCTCGTGCTGGGAGGGGCGCTGCTCCTGCCGCTGTTGCTTGCGGCCGCGGCGCGAGCAGGCGATGCCGATCGGCTGGCGCAAGTGCGGCAGAAGGCCATGGCCTCCGACCAGGAAAAGCAGCGCCAGTTCAGCATCCTCCTCGATCAAGGCCGCCATTTCCTCCAGAACAACGACTACGAACAAGCCGGCCGCGTGCTCGCGCAGGCCGCACGCCTCCGCCCCGACGACGCCACCTGCCGCCGCCTTGTCGCCGAGGCCCGCACGGGCCTCGCCTCCGCCGCCAAGCCCGACGAAATCCTCGACCGCGCGAGAGCCAAGTGGCAGGGACGCAATGCCACGCTCCGCCGCGAGCTCGACCAGAGCCTCTTCGAGGCCGAGCAAGCCCTCCACAAAGGGCAGGTCGCACGGGCCAAGCAGCACGCCCGTCTCGCCCTCCACGGCGCTACCTACATCAAGGACGCCGCCGTCGTCAGCGAGTTCCGCTCCCGCGCCGAGCGCATCCTGGCCACCGCCGACAGCAAGGCCAGCGGCACCGCAGCCGCCCAGCGGCAGGCCGCACTCGACGCCAAGCGCAAAGCCGCCCGCCACCAGTCCTCCGACGCCCTGCGCAGCGTGCGCGAGCGCGGCTGGGCCCACCTCGACAAAGGCCAGCACGTCCAAGCCCTTGTGGCCGCCGACGAGATGCTCCGTCTCGCCCCCGGCAACGAGCAGGCCCTCTTCCTGAAAAACGAGGCCCTCAAGGCCAAAGACAAGGCCGAGGGCGTCGAAGTGGCCCGCAAGGAACGCAAGGAACTCCGCGACGACCTGCTCCTGCGTCAGCTCGAGCAGGAAACCACCCTGCCGAAGGACATCCTGGAGGAGAAGGTCGTCCTCTCGGACAAGGCCATGCGCCAGAAGCACAGCGTGCACCGCCGCTCCATGGAGCCCTGGGAGCAGCGCCTGCGGGCCAAGCTGCGCGACCGCATCACCTTCGAGTTCAACGAGAGCTCCGTCACCGAAGCCTGCCGCTACCTGGCCGAAGTCACCGAGAGCACCATCCTCGTCGACCCCGCCGTCGCCAAGAGCGAGAAGCGTCTCACCCTGCCGAAGCTCAAAGACCTCACCTTCGACCACGCCCTCAAGTGGGTGTGCCGCTTCTGGGACGCCACCTACGTCGTGCGCGACCACGCCATCCTCGTCACCCGCCGCGGCGGCCAGCTCAACGAACCCATCATCCGCGACTACGACGTGGCCGGCCTCCTCATGCCCCTCCGCAGCATCCGCACCACACTCGACAGCAGCACCCAGCTCGACGACACCGGCCCCCTGCACAAGCTCACCACCAACGGCAAGCTCGATGTCAAAGACGAGCCCATCACCAAGGGCGCCATCGGCGAGGGATGGGCCGACTTCATCCGCGCCTCCGTCGCCCCCAACACCTGGGACAGCGGCAGGGCACGCACCCTCCAACAGCAAGTCCCCCGCTACACCATCCAGTACCGCAACGGCCGCATCGTGGTCGTCCACACCCCCGAAGTCCACGAGCAGATCGCCTCGCTCCTCGAAAACTACCGCCGCGCCCGCAACCTCCAGGTGCACATCCTCGCCCGCATCCTCAACATCGAGATGGACTACCTCCAGCAGATCGGCGTGAACTTCCCCGGCAACCTCGGCGACCCCGATGATCCCGCCGACGACACCTTCGGCTATTTCGACCCCCGCGAGGCCCCGCCAAACAACCCCAACCGCAACTGGCAGCGCTGGGAGATTGCCGCCAACATCGAGCACTCGCACGGCGTCGGCGAGATCCCCGAGAGCTTCAGCGAGCCCGTGGGCGGCATCCTCGTCCGATACCACTACCTCAACCACACCGACGTCACCGCCATCCTCAACGCCGTCATCAAGCACCGCAAGGGCACCCTGCTCATCGCGCCCCGTCTCACCTGCTTCAACACCCAGCGGGCCAACTTCCAGGCCCTCACCAACTACAACTACGTCCGCTCCATCTCGAGCGACGAAGAGCCCGAGATCGGCAACGTCCCCGACGGCATCATCTTCGACGTCCAGCCCTTCATCAGCGCCGACCGCCGCAACATCACGCTCGTCCTCCAGCCGCAGCTCCGCGTGCTGCGCGGCTTCCAGTCCTTCTCCTACATCAACTCGCTCACGGGCACCCGCGACCGCTCCGTCCAGCTCCCCACCACCGAGCTCACCAGCATCGCCACCACCGTCACCGTCCCCGACGGCGGCTCGCTCATCGTCGGCGGCCTGGGCCGCGTGGTGGAAAACGCGGGCTACGCCTCGCTGCCATTCTTCTATGCCGTGCCCGGCGTTCGCTATCTTCTCCGCGACCGGCGCGACGCCGAGCGCCGCACGAGCCTCAACGTTCTCGTCACCGCCGAGATCGTCAAGGACATCTTCGAGGATGGCCAATAGCCTCTCTGCTGCACGCCGTAGCGGGCCGCCGCACCCCTGCGCGGCAGCCGGCTCACCGAAGGAGACCCACACGTGAGAGCCTGTTCCCCGCATGACCGCCGGCGCATCGTCGCCACCGCCCGGCTCATCGCGCTCCCTGCCCTCGTCCTGGCCCTGTGGCTGCCGCTGCCAGCCAGGGCGGAAGCCGCACCCGCCCCCCAAGGCGCCTCGCAGCTCCAGCAGCAGGAAGCCGCGCTGCTCCTCGCGCGCGGGCGCCATCTGCTCGCGCAGGGAGAGATCGGGCAGGCCCTCGCCGCGCTCCGCAAGGCCGCGCGCCTCGACCCTGAGAATGCCACGTGCCAGCGCCTGGTCGCCCAGGCCGAACGCGCCGCCCGCATGGGCAGCCTGCCTTCCAGCGCCAAGCCCATCAAGGAACAGTACGCCGCCCGCGCCCGCTCCATCGTTCGCCAGGCGGAGCACTCGCTCTTCGACGCAAAGAAAGCCCTCGACGGCAAGGACTACGACCGCGCCGCCCAATACGCCCAGCGCGTGCTCACGGCCATCCGCTACCTCGATGGAGCCGAGCGCGGCGCCAAGCTCCGCGCCAGCGCCGAAAGCATCCTCGCCAGCGCTCGCAGCGCGATGGAACGCGACCGCAGCCATCAGCGTCAGCTCGACCTCGAGAAGGCACGAGCCGACGGAGCCGCCGCCCGCCGCGAGCGCAACAGGGAAGCGCCCGGCGTCACCTCGCTGCGCTCCAAGGCACGCAAGCACCACCTCGACGGCGAGTACAGCCTGGCTGCCGAAGTGGCGCGCGAAGTGCAGCGCCTCGCCCCGGACGACGAAGAGGCCAAGGCCATCGAGGAACGCGCCCTCGAGGTCGGCAAAGGCCCCAAGAGCCTCGCCGGGCGCTCCAACACACGCGCGCGGCGCGAGGACGACCTGATTGCGTCGCTCGAACGCGAGGCCACCCCGCATCCCGACGGCAAGATCGTCCTCCCCGGCAAGGCCAAGGCCAAGGCCGTGGCCAGCGCCGGCGTGCGCCGCAAGCCGATGGAAGCGTGGGAACGCGAGCTGCGGGCCAAGCTCGAAGAAGAAGTGAGCATCGACTTCAAGCAGACCCCGCTCGAGGACTGCGTGAAGCAGCTCGCGGCCATCGGCAAGGTGAACATCGTGCTCGACCCCGCTGCCGCGCGCGAAACGCCCATCACCATCGAACACACCCGCATGCCGCTCGACGCCCTCCTGCGGTGGGTCGCGCGCTTCGCCAGCCTCCGCTACTGCGTGCGAGACGGAGCCGTGCTGCTCACCACCGGCCACGGCGCCCTCGACGAGCCCGTCCGCCGGGTCTACAACATCACCTCCCTCGTCATACCAGAAGACGACGCCGTGCCCACGGCCATCATCGACGCCTCCATCGGCATGGCCGGCCCTGTGGAGCCCATGCCCAAGCGGCGGGTCGAAACGAAGCCCACCGAAGTGAACACCGACGGCCTCGGCGAGGGCTGGGCCAGCTTCGTGCGCGACACCGTGGCCCCCGGCACCTGGAACGTGGGCTCCCGCACCCTCCAGGAGCAAGGCCCCCGCTACACCATCCAGTACCGCAACGGCCGCATCGTGGTCGTCCACACCCCCGACGTGCACGAGCAGATCGAAGAGCTCCTCAACAACTTCCGCCGCGCGCGCAACCTCCAGGTGCACATCCTCGGCCGCTTCCTCCAGGTGGAGCAGACCTTCATCGAGCGGCTTACCCTCGGCAACGCCCAATGGAGCGGCCCCGCGGCCAACGGCCCCGGCCACGACCCCGCTGGCGGCAAGCGCTATGCCTTCACCCCCATCGAGCTTACCAACGACACCAACGTCGTCCGCGCCATCGCCGACCCCCTCGACCCCACCGCGCCCTCCATCGAAGCCCCGCTGGCTCGCTTCGCCAGCCTCAACGCCGATGGCGGCCTCGCGCTCAGTTGGGACTATGTGGGCGTGTTCGGCCACAACGCCCAGGCCCTGCTCAACGCCGTGCTCAAGAAGCAGAAGGGCACGATCCTCTCCGCGCCGCGCCTCACCTGCTTCAACACACAGCGAGCCAACATCCAGGTGCTCGTGAACCGCAACTACGTGCGGCGCATCAGCTCCGACGAAGAGCCCGAGATCGGCAACGTGCCCGAAGGCATCATCTTCGACGTCCAGCCCTTCGTGAGCGCCGACCGCCGCTACATCACCGTCGTCCTCCAGCCCCAGCAGCGCGAGCTGATCGCCATGACCAACTACAGCTTCAGCACCGGCCTCGAAGACATAGACGTGGACGCCGGCTTTGGCCTCGTGGCCCTCACCGGCCGCACCGTCCAAGTGCCCACCACGCGCCTGCGGTCCCTCGGCACCACCGTCACCATCCCCAACGGCGGCACCCTGATCGTCGGCGGCTTCAGCGAGGTGGAAGAACGCACCGGCGTTGCCAGCCTGCCCTTCATCGAGGCCATCCCTCTCCTCGGAAAGATCATGCGTGGCTTCGACAACGCCGAAGGCCGCCGCAGCCTCATCTTGCTCATCACAGCGGAAACCGTCCAGGACGTCTTCTCCCCGGAGGAGTAACGGCGCCAGCCGGCGCCGCACGCAGCGATGAAACGTCTCCGTTACACAGCTCTCCTCGTCGCCCTCTCCGTCGCTTCCAGCGTCCATGCGGCCGGCACGTGGGAGCGCCAGATCGAGTTCGCCAAGAAGCTCGCCACTCTCCAGTACTACGACATCGCCGATATCGTGCTCGCGCGGGTCGAGCAGAGCCCCAACCTCATCGGCATTCTCAAGGCCAACGCACTCCGGCAGATCGGCGACTACTACAGCTTCATCGCCTCCGGCGTCGCCGCCACCCAGGCCGGTCTCCAGGGCTACATCGACTCCCTCGAGAAGGCCAGCGAATACTACAAGAAATACATCGCGCACCGCTCGCCGAAGCGCGAAGACCGCTTCGACGCGCGCATGCAGCTCTCCCGCGTCTCCCTCGCCATCGCCGAAGCACACCTCCAGATCTACCGCGACTCCCGCACCGACAAGGCTGCCAAGGAAGCCCACAAGAAGAAAGCCCTCGAGATCTTCAAGAGCGCCCTGGCCCAGTTCCAGACCGCCATCGACGCCAGGGGCAAAGAGGTCGAGGCCAAGAAAAAGCAGAAGCCCAAGGACATCAAGGCCACCAAGGCCAAGGCCGAGTGGCAGAAGCAATACGACGCCATGCGCATCGAGTACTTCCGCGTGCAGCTCGAGCACCTCAACGCCCGCGTCCGCTACGCCAAGCTACTCAAGGGCTTCGGTGTGGCCGCAGCGGAGTGGCAGGCCGAGCTGGCGCGCAGCAGCTCCGCCTACACCAGGCTGCTGCTCGACTTCGCCAACAGCCCCGGCGAAACCCAGGCCAATCTCTACCTCGGCATCTGCCTCATGGAGCAGGGCACCCAGAAGCACAAGGACGCCCTCCTGCGGTTCGAGACCGTGTGGCGCAAGAAGGAGATGTTCGAGCAGTACCGCCGCATCGCGTGCGAGGCCGCCTACTGGACCGCCGTCATCCAGAGGAGCCAGAAGAAGTTCGACGACGCCATCAAGACCATCGACGGCCTCGTGGAGTTTGCCTCCGACGGCGCGTGGGACATGGAGAAGCAGCCGCGCACCGTCGAGAAGATCATCGAAACCCTCACCGAGCTCGAAGGCGCCGACCGCGACCAGTACACGCAGAGGGACGTGGCCAGGACCTTCCTGCTCCAGGCCGAGTGCTTCGCCGACAAGGCGGCCGACAAGAAGACCCCCGCCGGCGAGAGCAAGAAGCTCTACGGCGCGTCGTTCGACGTAGCCAACGCCGTCGGCCAGGTGCGTGGCCTGCGCGACCCCAAGTATGCCCCCCTCATGGAGAAATGGCGCCGCCTGGCCGGCCGGGGCCGTGTTCCCGTGGTCATCCTCCAGCAATACAAGAACGCCCTTCTCAAGAGGCAATACGTCCGCGCCGCGCGCCTCTACACCGAGCTGATCGGCCAGGGCGCGGTCAAGAAGCAAGATCTGCGCGACGGCTGGTTCACCGTGGGCCAGTGCTACTACGCCGGCGAGCGCCACTACGAGGCCGGCATCTGCTTCAGCGCCGTGAGCAAGTGGTACCCCGAGCCCGTCGGCAAGGCGCTCGAGGCCGCCCGGGCCGCCGTGGGCGCGCAGCACAAGCAGGCCGAAGCCACCAAGAGCGACTTCGACAGCGCCTTGCTCGGCCGCTACCGCATCGCCGCCGAGAAGCTCGACCCCCTCGGCACGGCCGGCGTCACCATCCGCCGAGCCAAGGAACACCGCCAGAAGGGCCAGTTCGACCAGGCCTTCGCACTCCTCGCCCCGATCGACCCGCAAAACAAGGCCTACGCCAACGCGCTGTACGAAATCGCCCTCACGCACAAGGCCCGCTTCGAGAAGCTGCCGGCCGACCGCAAGACCAGCATCGCCGGCAAGAAAGCCCTGGGCGAGATGCTCGCCGGCTTCCAGAAGCTGCTCGACTACTACCGCACCGCGGCACCCAAGCTCACGGGTGAGGCCAACGCCGAGGCCCGCGGCCGCCTGGTCGCCGTCGTCGGCGCCGGCCTCCTCATGCTCGCCGACTCCTACATCCGGCCCTACCTCAACAACCCCAAGAAGGTGATCGAGCTCACCGACGACCTCGAGAAACGCTACCCCGGCATCGAGAAGACCCCCTCCGCCAGCGCCCTCTACATGAAGCGCATGCACGCCGCCTACGTGGTGATCACCCAGGCCAAGACCGCCGCCGAGGCCGTGCCCGTGCTCGGCATCGTGGAGGAAAGCTGGAAGGCCGTCCGCAAGTTCCCCGACTTCCAGTTTCTCGACCGCGCCGCCAGCATCGGCGCCTACTCCTACCTGAGCGTGGCCTCGAAGTATGACGAGGAAGCCAAGAAGCTCGCCGACGCCGCGGCCAAGAAGCAGCTCGCGGACAAGGCCGCTCAGGCACGCTACCGCGCCGTGGCCTTCTATGTCGAGCTCCTCCGCTCCTCGCCCAAGCAAGAGCTCAAGATATACCGCTACGTGCTCCAGACCCTCAAGTCGGGCGGCAAGGCCGAGGACTACAAGACCATTATCGAGCTGGCCCCCAAGGCCATCGCCCTGTACGGCCGCAGCCGCCGGTCCTTCGCCGACGTGCTGCTCATCCGCGGCATCCTCGGCCACGCCCATTACGGCCTGCGGCAATACGCCGAAGCCATCCCCTACCTCAGCGCCGTCGAGACGTACCACGAGAAGGCCTACCAGGAAGCACGCAGGAAATACGAAGAGCAGAAGGCCGCCTACGAACGCGACCCCGGCCGGTTCCGCCGGGCCCCCAGCCCCCCGCGCCGCAACGCCGCACAGCCCGACGCCAAAGAGAAGCTCGCCTTCTGCTATCTTGCCAGCAGCCAGCGCGACAAGTACGAATGGCTCGAACGAGCCTACAACGACCTGCTGCGCATCTATGCCAGCAAACCGGAGAAGTTCTGGATCATCCGCTACAACCTCTGCGAAACCTACCGTCGCCGCGACAAGCACGGCGACGCCATCAAGCTCATCGACCGCTTCCACATGCGCGACTCGGGCATGGGCGGCTCCGCGAGCAAGGAGCGCTTCCGGCGTCTGGTCGGTCTCATTCGGAAAGACATCGACAAGCTCGACGACGCCAATCTGAAGGCCACGCTCAAGCTGCTGGCCGACGAGCTCTACAAGCGGCTGAACGCGCGCTAGACACGACGAGGAGACGCGACCCTTGAAGCTCCACATCCGCCCCGCCACGAGCTGGTGCCTGCTGGCCGGCCTGCTCGTCACCCTGGCTGCCTCTGGCGCCCAGGCCGCGAGCACCATCTACCGCGACGAGATCTACCTGCGCGGCCAGGAAGACAAGCCCATCGTCACCAGCATCACCGCCGACACCATCAAGGAAATCAAGGCTGGCGGCGCCGTCTTCAACCCCCTCGGCGTCCTGCGAGTCGTCTACTCCGGCGCCCCGCAGGGCTACCGCAACGCCGAAGCCCACAGGGAAAGCGGCCGCTTCGAGGAAGCCCTCACCGGCTATCAGACCACCCTGCGCAACCTCACCGACAAGGACCGCAAGTTCTGGCTCGAGCCCCACTGCCGCTACTACATCGCCGAATGCTACCTCGAGATGGGCGATCTGGCCAGGGCCGAGGCCGCCTACACGGAACTTCTCGACAAGCACCCCGACACACGCTTCAAGCCCGACGCCATGATGGGCCGGGGGCGCGTCAACTACGAGGCCGGCAACTTCGCCGCCGCCGAGCGCCGCTTCGACGACCTCGAGGTCTTCGCCGCGAAGGCCAGCTGGCCCGTGTGGCTCTACGAGGCCTATGGCTGGAAGGCCCGCTGCCTCCGCAAGCAGAAGGCATACAGCAAGGCCCTCGATTACGTCCGCAAAGTGATCGTCGCCCCCCCGCGGAAGTACGAAGACATCATCACCCTCGCCCGCACCGAGGAAGCCCTCATCTACGTGGACCAGGGCGAGTACGACAAGGCCGCGGGACTCCTCAACAAGCAGATCGACCGCATCGCTCCCTCGGTGGACAAGGGCGCGCGCTTCGCGCGCATGGAAGCCCAATGCAAGAACGCGCTGGGCAACTGCTACCTGAAGCGGTTCGAGAAGAGCAAGGACAAGAAAGACCTCCAGGAAGCCCTCATCGGCTTCCTATGGAACGTCACGCTTCACGTCGGCTTGCCCGAGCGCACCGAAGCTCTCACCAAGGCCGCCGCGTGCTTCGAACAACTGGGACAGAAGACCCGCGCCGTCGAGCTGCGGGATGAACTCCAGGGCAAAGAGCCCAAGTGAGCAATCAGGACAACCCTCCGGCCGCGAAGAGGAGAAGGAGAAGACGACGTGAACGTAAGGAAATGGACGATTCTGTCGCTCGCACTCGTTGCAGTCGTGCTTGCCGTCGGCCTGTGTGTGTCGCACAGCATGGCCACTGCGGCCGAGGCCCCGCCGGCGGCGCCACCCGCTGCGCCCCCGGCCGAGGCCCCGGCGGCCCCGCCGGCCGCCCCGCCAGGCGCGCCGCCGGCGGTGGCACCCACCACGGCTGCCGCACCGGCCGCCACACCCCCTGCCGGCGGCGAAGCTGCCCCGCCTGCCACGGCCAAGACAAAGCGCACCGTCCTCCAGACGATCAACGCCGGTGGCCTCATCGGCTACGTCATCATCGGCCTCTCCTTTGTGGCCCTCTCGCTCATCATCGAGCACGCCGTGAGCATCCGCCGCGACAAGCTCTGCCCCGACGAGCTGGCCCAGGAACTCGAGGACTACTTCAACCAGGAGCAGTACGAGGAAGCCCTCGAGCTGTGCAACGTGGAGAAAAACCTGCTGACCGACGTGGTGCGGGCCGGCCTGTCGCGCATCGACTCCGGCTACGAGCGCATGCAGGAAGCCATGCAGGAAGCCGGCGAAGAATCCTCCGTCGCCCTCCAGCAGAAAATCAGCTACCTGTCGCTCATCGGCAACATCTCGCCCATGCTCGGCCTCCTCGGCACCGTGAGCGGTATGGTCAAGGCCTTCGGCACGATCGCCACGATGACCAACGTGAAGCCCGCCGTCCTGGCCGGCAGCATCAACGAGGCCCTGGTCACCACCCTCCTCGGCCTCACCGTGGCCATCCCCGTCATGTGCGCCTTCCAGTTCTTCTCGAACCGAGTCACACGCATCGTCCTCGAGTCCAGCACCATCATTTCCGACATGATGGAGCGGTTCAAGCCGGCCAAGTGAGCCGAGCGCGGTAACCCGCTCGGCCTCGCCCCACGGGCGCGAGGGCCGGGCCCGGAGGCTTGCCCCGTATGCACATCAGCACGCGGAAACGCATCAAAGAGACCGATCTGAACATGACGCCCATGATCGACGTCGTGTTCCTGCTCATCACCTTCTTCATGGTCGTCACCGAGATCACCCGCCAGGACGACATCGCCGACCTCCAGCTCCCCGACGTCGCCGCGGCCACTATCGATGACAACCCCGACCCCGAACGGCTGATCATCAACATCAAGAAGACCGGCATGGTCTATGTGAGCGGCGCCGAGTACAACCTGGCGAACCCCGCCGACACCAACCGGGTGAAAAACCTGCTCTGGACCGAGGCACGGATCAGCCGCAGCCCGGCCACGGGCTCCGCCAATCGTGTCGTCCTTGTGCGAGCCGACAAGCGCACGCCGTTCAAGTACGTGCGCAAGATCATGCAGCTCTGTGTGGACCGCGATATCGGCATCTGGCGCCTTGCCTTCGGCACCCTTCCCTTCCAGTCCCGCGAAGCGAAGCTCAAGGCCGAGGGCAAGACCGGACCCTGAACCGCCCCACTCCGACCAGGAACCCGCGACGATGAAACCCTCTGACTCTGAAAAAAACGCCGTCAAGAAAGCGGAGCTGTCGCTCACGCCCATGATCGACGTCGTGTTCCTCCTCCTGATCTTCTTCATGGTCGGCATGAAGTTCAAGGAGTTCGACCGAAAACTCGAAGCCGACCTGCCTCGCGCCGGGGAGCCGCCCAAGGACGAGCCGCCCGAGCTCGTCGACGAAATCTGGGTGCGCATCGACGACCAGAACAAGGGCCGCGGCGGCCCGGCCACCCCCAGAATCGTCGTCGACCAGGTGGTCATGCGCAACTGGGACCACACCTTCAGCACCCTCGAACGCCTCGGCCGAGCACCGCAGGCACTCAAGGACCCCGTGATCCTCGACCCCACCGACGCAGCTCACACGGGCTGGGTGCTCAAGATCATGGACTACTTGCGCCTGCTCAAGTATCAGAACATCAACTTCAAGCAGTGACGGGGTGCGCCCAGAGCATGCCCCACCCGTCACGCCGACGGAACTGCGGAGCCGGCCCTCAAGGGCCGGCTCTTTGCATGACGGCCACCGACGCAAGCTTCCTGGCCCAAGACGGGTAGAATCCTGCAGATGGCCAGTGTCGCCGGCCCCCCCGCCCTGCTTGGAGGAAGAACCATGCGCGTGCTGCGGCCACGTCAGAAGCCCGAGGCGCGTCTTTCCATCACGCCCATGATCGACGTCGTGTTCCTCCTCCTGATCTTCTTCATGGTCGGCATGAAGTTCAGGGCGTTCAACCGGAAGCTCCCGGCCGAGCTACCTCGCGCTGGAAAGGCGGATTTCGGCCACGAAGTCTGGGTGCGCATCGACGACAGGAACAGGGGCGGGGGCGGAGAGCCCAGCCCCAGGATCGCCGTCGACCAAGTGGTCATGCGCGGCTGGGACCACACGTTCAGCACCCTCGAACGCCTCTCCCGAGCACCAGGGGCGCTCAAAGACCCCGTGGTCCTCGATCCCACCGACGCGGCTCATACAGGGTGGGTGCTGAGGATCATGGACTATCTGCATCTGCTGGGCTACTCGAACATCAACTTCAGGCAGTAGATGATCTGCTGCAAGCACGGCGGAGCCGCCTTCAGGGGCGGCTCGGCTCATGTCGGCGATGAGGCTGGGCGGGGAGGGCGGTCAGCGGCGGGCGTTTCGGCGCTTGCTCTGGTCGGTGAGAAACTTGCGCTCGCGCGCGCTCAGGCCATCGAAGCCCTCGCGAGTGATCTTGGCCAGAATCTCGTCCAGCCGGTCGTCGTCGCGCGAGCGTCGCTTCTGCTGCTTGCGCGCCTGCCGGGCGGGCAGGGCATCGAAGTAGCGCTCCACCGACCCTCCGTAGCGCCAGTAGAGCCAGGCGAACAGCGCGCCGCCCAGGTGAGCGGCGTGGGCCACGTCGCCGCCGTAGGCGCCGATGGCCCCGAGCACGTCGATGCCGATGATCAGAGCCGCGGCCCACTTCAGGCGGATGGGGAGGATGAAGAACAGCAGGATCGTCTGGTTGGGATAGCGGATGGCATACCAGATGAGCACCGCGATCACGGCCGCCGACGCGCCCATGGCGATGCCCCGCTCGCCAAACACATACTGCATCACGCAGAAGGCGAGGCCACCGGCGACGCCGCCGCCGAAGTACAAAGTGAGAAACCGACGCCGCCCCAGCAGGGCCTCCACCTGCGTGCCGAAGGCATACAGCACATACATGTTGAACACGATGTGCCAGATCCACGCCGGGTCGTGGAGGAACATGTAGGTGAACACCTGCCACACCCACAGCTTCTCGACCACGAGGCTGGCGCGCAGCCCCAGGGCGAAGCCCAGGTGAACCCGCGCCGTGGCCCACACCAGGATCTGCACCACAAACACCGTGATATTGGCAATCAAGAGGAGCTTGATGGTGGAGGCGGGACGGCGGAGCGGCCCCTGGCCGTCGAGGTAGGCCGAATGGCGATAGCCACCGCGGTCGCGCATCACACGTGGCCCTCTGCCGAAAGGGCAGCGACCTGTCTCGGGACAGGCCGACACAGGTCGAGGGGGAGGGGAGTGGAGCCCATGGTGGGAGTCGAACCCACAACCTCAGCTTTACGAAAGCTGCGCTCTGCCGATTGAGCTACACGGGCTCCTGCCGCACAGGCGACACGACATCTATTTAACACGTTCTGCCGCCCGAATGCAAGAGCGATGGCGCACCGCACAGGCCTCCACTTCGGCGCCCCCCGGTGGCGGGTGCTCTCGATTGACATCAATCCCCACAAATGGTATCATCCACAAGTTACACGCTCCCATGGTATCGGGCGGGCCGCGATGATCGACGAGACGCTGCTGTCCATCCTCGCCTGCCCCGTCTGTAAGGCTCCCCTTCAACTCGACGAAGGGCGCCTCGTCTGCACCCAGACCCGTGTGAGCTACCCGATCGAAGACGATATCCCGATCCTGCTCGCCGACCGCGCCGAGCCCGTCCACCCCGACGACCGCTCGCAGGCACACGCAACGTCGGGATCGCGCGCGTGAGGAGCCGCCGTCGGTGATCGCCATCATCTCGGACGTGCACAGCAATCTCGCCGCGCTGGAAGCGGTGCTCGAGGACATTCGAGCCCGCCACGTCGAGCGAGTCATCTGCCTCGGCGATACCGTCGGCTACGGCCCCCAGCCCGTCGAGTGCCTCGAGCGCATCCGCCAGTTCGACGCCGTGCTCCTCGGCAACCATGACGAGGCCATCTTCCACAGCCACAAGACCGAGGAATTCAACGTGCGGGCCGAGCTGGCCGTCGAGTGGACCCGCAAGCAGCTCAGCCAAGGCCCCGAGCAGGAATCCCCCGGACGGCTCGACTTCCTGCGCAACCTCGAGCCGCTGAAGGAAG
>JADHXT010000114.1 GCA_016782825.1 Candidatus Brocadiia bacterium
GTCATCCGCCTCGACACGGCTTCCTGCCTGGTGCTTTGCAACGGCGAGACCGTGCGGTGCACGCTGCCGGGTAAGTGGCGGCTGCGCCGCCGCGACCAGCCGCGGGCGATCGCCGTGGGCGATGTCGTGACGTTCACCGTGCCGCCCGATGGCGACGCCGTGGTGGGCGAGGCGGGAGAGCGACACGGCGGCGTGCTGGCCCGCAGGGCGGCGGGCGACCGGAACGTGCAGCAGATCGTGGCGGCCAATGTGGACCAGCTCGTGGTCGTTGCCTCCATCGAGGAGCCGCCGCTGAACCGCCGCCTGGTCGACCGACTGGCCGTGTCGGGCGAGCACGGCGAGATGGACGTGGTGGTGTGCCTGAACAAGCTCGACCTGGTGGACCCCGCAGTGGTGGAGCCTGTGCTGGCCGTCTACGCTGGCCTCGGCTACGGCATCCTGGCCACCAGCGTGGTTACGGGCGCGGGCATCGAGCCGTTTCGGGAGACGCTGCGCGAGAAGACCTCCGTGCTGGCCGGCCCATCGGGCGCGGGCAAGTCGAGCCTGCTCAATGCGATCCAGCCCGGACTCGAACTGCGGGTCGGCGCCGTGAGCGACAGCTCGCAGAAGGGCAAGCACACCACCACGGCCGTGTCGCTCCTGCCGCTGACCATGGGGGGCTACGTGGTGGACACACCGGGCATCCGCGAGTTTGCCCTCTTCGACATCTGGCGCGGCGAGCTCAAGCACTACTTCCCCGAGCTGGCCGAGCGCTTCGGGCAGTGCCGCTTTGCCGACTGCTCTCATCGCGGCGAGCCGAACTGCGCCATCAAGGCGGCCGTGGACGCCGGGGAGATCGACGCCGAACGCTACGAGAGCTACTGCCGGATCTACGACACGCTGCCGGAATCGGACGGCGACTACCGCACAGGATAACGGACGAACCCATGGCTCCTTCCCTTGAGCCACAGCTCGGGGTCATCTTCGACCTCGACGGCGTGATGGTCGACAGCGAGCCGCTCCACGTCGAGGCGTGGCAGGCCCTCTTCGCCCGCGAGGGCCTCGAGGTGACACACGAGGAATACCACCACGGCATCGGCATGCTCGACGCCGACTGGATCGACTACCTGTTCGGCCGCCGCGGGCGCTCGACGGATGCCACATGGTGGCAGAACGAGAAGCGGCAGATTTACCGCGGCGTGCTGGCGGCAGCCGTGCGGCCGTTCCCGGGCGTGGTGGCGCTGGTGCGGCGGCTGCATGAGGCGGGCGTGGCTCTTGGCGTGGCGTCGAACTCGTGGCGGGAGAATATCGAGACCGTGCTCCACGCCACGGCCCTCACGCACTGCTTCGGCGTGCTGACGGGGAAGGAAGACGTGACGCGGCCGAAGCCACACCCCGAGCCCTACCTGACCACCGCCGCGAAGCTGGGGGTGCCGCCGCGGCACTGCACGGTGATCGAGGACTCCGATCTGGGCATCCAGGCGGCCAAGGCCGCGGGCATGCGATGTATAGCCGTGCCAAACAGCCTGCCACCTGAGCGCCTGGCACAAGCGGATTGGATCGTGGATTCCCTGGACCGCACCGAAGCCGTGTGCAAGAGGGTCATGGGGGCGGGGGGGAGGGAGGGCTGACGGAACGGGAGGTCGGCTGTCGGAAAATCAGTGTGGCTGTCGGAAAATCAGGGGGGATGACGGAATGGGAGCGTGTCAGCGGCGCTTCGTGCATACGAAGCCGGCCAGCTCTTCTACATAGGTGGGTTCGAGGCCGGCCGAGGAAAGGCGGTCTGCCACGCCGCGATGGATGTCCTTGTGCCCGCGTCGGGTGTAGGGCTCGCCCACGTAGTGGTAAAGCCGGCCGGTGGACCTCAGAACGCGGCTGATCTCGAAGTAGAACTGCCTGCCGTAGAGCTCGCCGGCTCGCGAGATATGGGGCGGGTCGTGCACGGCCGCGTCGAAGGAGCCGGCCGGCTCTCTCGAAAGGAACGAGGTGACGTCGTCGGCCAGCACGTCGATTCGGGAATCGAAGAAATACTCCTCCGACCACGGATTGAGCCGGGCCACCTCCAGCACGTCCATGTCGTACTCGACAGACACCACCCGGTCGGCGCCGAGCCGAGCGGCCCAGATGGCCGTGTATCCCAGGCCCCCGCACGTATCCAGCACGCGGTCGCCGGGGCGGACGACGGTACGCACGATGGCCTCTGCCTGCACGTAGGGGCAGCATCCCTCGGTGCGGTGCATCTTCACGCCGCTGATCTCGAGAGTCGGCGCCGCGTCGGTGGCCATGAGTTTGTAGTAGTAGTTCCCGCGCCGCTCCACGGACACGAGCTCACCATCCTGGAGGACAAAGACCTTCGAGCCGCGCCGCGAAATGGCCCGCAGGCTGTTCAGCGAAAGCTCGATACCGTTGGGCAGTATGGCCTTCTGCGCCTTGACCCGCACCACGGCGCGGCTGCGATTGAGGTCGAGCGACACCGTGATACGCCGATCCTTGGCCTTGGCGCGCGCGCCACGGAGGATCTCTCGCGCGATGGCTGGTGTGAAGTACAGACGTTGGGCGGGCGCGTCGTCCACGCCCACCATGTTGACATCCGGCATCGTCCCCGGTCTCCGTGTGCTTCCGACCCGTTGCGGTCCCGAGCGTTCATGAAACGATTTCACCGTACTATAGCAGCCGGACCACGGGAAGTCAACACAAAACACTAGGCCAAGGTGACTTGTGGCTATGAATGGCGATAAACGCGCAGGAAGCCGCGGGGATACAGGTCGACGTCCGGCGCAGGGCAAGATGTGTGGTGCTTCGGCGTAAGTGTCCATCAGACAGCTTGTTATGAGGTTCTCTGTGATGTTGCACTGTGGGGTGTGTCAGATTGACTTTCTGGCGTACTGGCGTATAATATGAACTTCTAACGCCATCGTGCTGCTGCGGCCCACGCGAGCCGCCGCCCGTCCGCCCACCGAGGGGGATATCCGTGCAGACTGCAAGAGCCAAGGCGGCGGTGCTCATCGAAGCTCTGCCATACATCCAGGAGTTCAGCGGGCGCACCGTCGTTGTGAAAGTCGGCGGCGCAGCGATGGACCGCGAGGACGACCTGTCCAATATGCTCCTGAGCGTGGTGTTCCTGAGCCAGGTGGGCATACGCCCCGTCCTGGTGCATGGCGGCGGCCCGGACATCAGCCGCGCCATGAAACAGGCAGGTAAGGAGCCCGTGTTCGTCCGCGGCCAGCGCGTGACCGACGCCGAGACGCTGGAGATCGTGGAGCGGGTGCTCGTGAACACCGTGAACCCCAGGCTCGTGGCCACGGTGGAGGCCTTGGGCGGGCGTGCCGTGGGCCTGCACACGCGAAACGGCGAGCCGCTGCTCGGCGAGAAGCTCTTGGGCGAGGCCGAGGATGGCTCGCCTGTGGACCTGGGCTCTGTGGGGCGGGTGGTGTCCGTGAGGACCCGGGTGATCGCGGCTGCCCTCGATGCCGGCGCGGTGCCGATCATCGCCCCCTTGGCCGTGGGCTGCGACGGCGGCGCGCTCAACTGCAACGCCGATGGCGTGGCGTGGAAGGTGGCCGCCGAGCTCAAAGCCGAGAAGCTGGTGCTGCTCTCCGACGTGCCGGGCATCCTGCGCGACCCGCAGGACGAGACCAGCCTGATCTCGCACGTCACCCAAGCCGCGGTAGAGCAGTTGGAGGCCGACGGGGTAATCTCCGGGGGCATGCTACCCAAGGTGGATGCCTGCGTGCAGGCCGTGGCGGCCGGCGTCCACAAGGCCCACATGATCGACGGCCGTATCCCCCACGCGCTCCTGCTCGAGATCTTCACCGACAAGGGCGTGGGCACCGAGATAGTGAGAGAATCATGACGACGCAGGAAACGATCGACGTCTTCGAGCGCTACGTGATCGCCAACTACACTCGGCAGCGCATCGTCGCCGTCCGCGGCGAAGGCAGCTATCTGTGGGACGCCGAGGGCAAGCGCTACCTCGACCTGTTCCCCGGCTGGGGCGTCGACGGCATCGGCCACTGCCACCCGCGGGTGGTCGAGGCCGTGCGCGAGCAGGCATCCAAGCTGCTGCACGTTGCCAACGTGCCGTTCTACATCGAGCAGCAGGGCCGCCTGGCGCAGCTCATCGTCGAGCATTCGTTCGAGGGGCAGTGCTTCTTCTGCAACAGCGGCGCCGAGGCCAACGAGGCGGCCATCAAGCTGGCCCGCCGCTATGCCGCCGCACAGGCCGCCGAGGGCGTGAGCCCCGTGCGCTTCAAAGTGATCACCGCCTACAACTCGTTCCACGGCCGCACCCTCACCACCGTAGCGGCCACGGCGCAGCCCAAGTACCACGCCGGCTTCTACCCGCTGCCGCCGGGCTTCGTGCACGTGCCGTTCAACGACGCCGACGTGGTGGCCAAGGTGGCCGATGGCGAGACCTGCGCCGTCCTGGTCGAGCCCATCCAGGGCGAAGGCGGAGTGAACGTGCCCGACGACGACTACCTGCCCAAGCTCCGCCAGATCTGCGACGAGCGCGGCATACTGCTCATTCTCGACGAGGTGCAGACGGGCGTGGGCCGCACGGGCAAGTGGTTCGGCCACCAGCAGTGGGGCGTCGAGCCCGACATCATGACCCTGGCCAAAGCCTTGGGCGGGGGCATGGCCATCGGCGCCATCGAGGCCAAGCCCCACGTGGCCAAGCACCTGGTGCCCGGCAGCCACGCATCCACCTTTGGCGGCAACCCCATGGCCTGCGCGGGCGGCATCGCCACCTTCGAGGCCATCGAGGAGGAAGGCCTGCTGGCCAACGCCCAGCGCATCGGCGAGCAGATCAAGGCACGCGCCGCGGCCATGGCCCGGAAGGTGGGCTTCATCCGCGAGGTGCGCGGCATGGGCTGCATGATCGGCATCGAGCTCGGCCGTCCGGGCGCCGACATCGTGAACGCCTGCACGCAGCAGGGCCTGCTCATCAACTGCACCCACGACACCGTGCTCCGCATGCTCCCCTCGATGGCTTGCACCGTGGCCGAGATCGATGAGGGCATGGACATCCTTGAGGGCGTCCTCACGGCCGTGTAGGGAGCCCCCTTTTGGCCAAGTGCAAGACCACAAGGCCCGATGGCCGCCTTCCCGACGCGTTGCGGCCCATCCGGATCACCCGTCGCTACACCAGCACCCCTCACGGCTCGGTGCTCATCAAGATGGGCAAGACCCACGTGCTGTGCACGGCCATGGTGGAGGGGGGCGTTCCCTCCTTCCTTCGCGACAAGCCGTGTGGCTGGGTGACGGCCGAGTATGGCATGCTCCCCGGCTCCACGCAGCGGCGGAAAAGCCGCGAAGCCAGCCTCGGCCGCGTGGAAGGGCGCACGCAGGAAATCAAGCGGCTCATCGGCCGCTCCATGCGCTCCGTCGTCGACCGCAGCGCTTTCCCCGGGCACACCATCTGGCTGGACTGTGATGTGCTCCAGGCCGATGGCGGCACCCGCACGGCATCGGTCACAGGGGCCTACGTGGCGCTCGTGGATGCGCTGGCGTGGATGAAGCGCCAGGGCATCATCGACCGCTTCCCGTTGCGTGCCATGGTGGCGGCCGTGAGCGTCGGCGTGGTGGACGGCCAGCCCTTGCTGGACCTCTGCTACCGCGAGGATTCCGCGGCCGAAGTGGACATGAACGTGGTGGCCACGGACGGCGGCGGCCTCATCGAGGTGCAGGGCACCGGCGAGCAGCGCCCCTTCACATCGCACGAACTCGACCAGATGCTCGCCTTGGCACGGCACGGTGCGAACCAGCTCTTCGCACTCCAGGCGAAGGCCCTGCGCTGGCGGAAGAAGCCGTGGGACTGACTCGCCGGCTTGGCAAACCCACTGGGTTTCTGGCATGATAGACAGCCACCGCCGGCGGATTGTCGTCGGCACGACCAACCGCGGCAAGCTGCGCGAGATCCAAGAGGTGTTGGCCGGCTTCCCGGTAGACTGGCGGTGTCTGGCCGACTACCCCGAGGCCGTGCCGCCCGAGGAAACCGGCACCACCTTTGCCCAGAACGCCCGGCTCAAGGCGGTCGGCCTGGCGCAGCAGCTTGGCGAGTGGGTGCTGGCCGACGATTCAGGCCTGTGCGTGGACGCACTCGACGGCCGGCCGGGCATACGCTCCGCACGCTACGCGGGCGACGACGCCACCGACGAGCGCAACGTGGCGAGGCTGCTCGACGAGTTGCGCGACGTGCCCGACGCCGACCGGGGCGCCGCCTTCCGCTGTGCCATCGCGCTGGCGGCGCCACAAGGTGTGCTGCTCGAGGCCGAAGGCACGTGTGCCGGCACGATCGCGCGCGAGCCGCACGGCTGCAACGGCTTTGGCTACGACCCGGTGTTCTACTACGCCGACTTCGGCGCGACGTTTGCTCAGGTCGTGCCGGAGCGCAAAAACGCGGTGAGCCATCGTGCCAGGGCTCTGGGCTTGGTGGCCGAATCGTTGCCGACGATGCTGGCTGAGTCAGCGCCGGAGTGCGCAGGAGTGCGAGTGATGGCCAAGTGCTATGTGGGCATCGACCTTGGCGGCACCAATATCAAAGGTGGTGTGGTGGACTTGACGGGCACGGTGCGCCACTTCCAGAGCATCGAGACCGAAGGCGCCCAGGGGCGCGACCACGTGCTCGATCGCATCGCCCTGCTGGTGGACCTCGTGCGCGACGGCGCCGGCTTGGCGAAGGACGAGATCGTGGCCGTCGGCATCGGCTCGCCCGGCCCGCTCGATACCACCCGCGGCTACATCCACACCGCACCCAATCTGCCCGGCTGGGAGAACCTGCCCCTCGCCGACGAAGTGAGCCGGCGCTGCGGCTACCCCGTCTTCATCGAGAATGACGCCAACGCGGCGGCCCTAGCCGAGAGCTTCGCCGGGGCGGGCAAGGGCATGCACTGCATGCTCATGCTCACCCTGGGCACAGGCATCGGCGGCGGCATCGTGATCGACGGCCGCGTGTGGCACGGCGCAAACGACTGCGCCGGCGAGCTCGGCCACGTGAGCATCGACTACAAGGGCCGCCCCTGCAACTGCGGCTCCATCGGCTGCGTGGAAACCTACGCGTCGGCCTCCAACCTCGTGGCACGCACCCGCGAAACACTGGCCGCAGGCGAGACGAGCAGCCTGAGCCAATACGGCGACGCCCTCGAGTGCCACCACATCTTCCAGGCCGCCGCCGAGGGCGATGCCTGCGCGCAGCAGGTGGTGGACGAAGGGCTCGTGATGCTCAGCGCCGCCATCGCCAGCTTCATCAACATCTTCAACCCCGACATGATCGTCCTCTTCGGCGGGATGACCAAGGCCGGCGAGCAGCTCTTCGGCCCCGTCCGCGAAGAGGCCGCCAGGCGGGCCTTCCCCACGGCCTTCGAGCGATGCCAGATTGTGCCTGCACAGCTCGGCGAGGAGGCCGGCGTCATCGGCTCCGCCGTCTCTGCCATGCAACGGATGGGGGACGCCTGAGAGCCACACCGAGCGGGGCTGTGACGTGCCGCCCCCTTCTTCCTGCGACCACGACGAGTACCGACAACCGACATGGCCAAACGCAACGACAAGCAGCCCGAGAAGGCCGACTGGCGACGCCAGGCTCGCGAGATCGCCGACTCCCTCGCCATCGCCTTCATCCTGGCCATGGTGATCCGACACTTCGTGCTCGAAGTGTTCAAGATTCCCACCAAGTCCATGCAGCCCACGCTGCTTGGCGACCCCTACACGGGCGACAAGATTCTCGTCAACAAGTTTGCCTTCGACTTCTCCGACCCCCAGCGCTGGGACGTGATGGTCTTCAAGTACCCCGAGGACACCTCGCGCAACTACATCAAGCGCGTGGCCGGCCTGCCGGGCGAGACCCTCCGCGTGTTCGGCGGCGACGTGTATACCCAGACCGGCCCCGGCCAGCATGACTGGCAGATTGCCCGCAAGCGCTGGAAGGTGCAGGAGGCGCTCTGGCGCCGCCGTCGCAACCGCTCGGACAGCGGCTCCTACTGGCTCCCAGGGAATGCGGGTGCCTGGGACATACAGGGCGACGACTTCAAGGCCACCGCCGCGCCCGGCGACACCGAGCGGCTGGTCTACCAGAGCGAGGTGTTGGCCTACGATGCGCGCGAATTCCTCGAAAGTCGCCGGCCCTTCGTCCGCATGACCACAGCCGACATCATGGTGCAGTGTCACCTGGTGCCCGACGGGGCGGCCGAGGTGGATGTGGACGTGGACTGCGTGACCCTCCTCGGCCTGGGCGAGGTGGACGACCGATGGACCGTGCGCTTTGCCACCGACGGCCAGGAAGCCGCGCCGCAGCTCATTCGTGGCGACGGCACGGTGCAGGCCATGGAAGCCAAGCCCGTGAGCTTCACTCAGGGAAAGGCACACCTCGTGCAGGTGTGCAACGTGGACGACAGCATCATCGCCCGCGTGGACGGCCGCCGCGTGCTCTACCACGAGTACAAGCCGCTCAAGCGCTACTTCGACACGTTCCCCGGCCCCGAGCAGCGCGGCCGCGCGCGCCTTGGCTGCCGCGGTGGCACCGCCCTGTTCCGCGACCCCGCCATCTTCGTGGACGTGTACTACACCAACCATCCCGACCGCTACGCCGTGGACGAGCCCCACACGCTCAAGGACGACGAGTTCTTCGTCCTCGGCGACAACAGTGCCAACTCCAACGACAGCCGCGCCTGGGGCGTGGTGCCGCGCCGCTACTTGGTGGGCGAGGCCTTCCTGGTCCTCTGGCCCCTGGGGCGGATGAGACTGGTCCGCTGAGCACACCGCGAAAGGAACCTCGCCACATGAGCCTGCTCCGAGCCGAAAAGCTCGTCAAGATCTACGGCCGCCGCCGCGTGGTCGACGAGGTGAGCCTCGAGGTCAACAAGGGGGAGATCGTCGGTCTCCTTGGCCCCAATGGCGCCGGCAAGACCACGTCGTTTCGCATGACCATCGGCATGATCCGCCCCAACCAGGGCACCGTGTACCTCCACGACCAACCGGTCACCCGCCTGCCGATGTACAAGCGCGCCCGCATGGGGATGGGCTACCTGTCGCAGGAGCCTTCGCTGTTCCAGCGGCTGAGTGTGCGCGACAATCTGCTCGCCATCCTCGAGACCACCGACCGCACCAAGGCCGAGCGATA